>JACCUZ010000289.1 GCA_013698395.1 Sporichthyaceae bacterium | reverse complement strand
GTCAACGCCGGCGCGGATTCCGCCCACTCGGCGGGTGGCGCCAGTCGGCCAGCCGCCCGGCGTACGACACGGCGCGCAGGCGGCGCTCCACCTCCCCCCGCACGCTCTCCGTAGCCACCAGGATCAGGTCGTCGCCCTCGCGCACCTGGGTGTGCGGCTCGGGGACGAAGGCTCGCCCTCCGCGGACGATAAGCGTCACGGCCGCTCCGACAGGCAGAAGCAGCTCGAACACCTCCACGCCGTTCAACCGTGAACCGTGACCGACCTGCACCTGCAGCAGGTCCGCGTCCAGGCGGGTCAGCGGGGAGGCCTCGATCTCCAGCCCTTGCGCCCCCGCCTCGTCGGTGACGTGCAGCCGGCGCGCTAGCGGTGGCAGCGTGGGCGCCTGGACGAGGGTGAAGACGACGACCAGGACGAATACCAGGTTGAATACGTCCTTGTCCGCGGGCACCGTCGCCAGCACGATCGGCACCGCACCGCGCAGGCCGGCCCAGGACAGCAGTCCGCGCTCCTGCCACGAGGTCGGGAACTGCCAGCTCAGGGGCAGCAGCGACGCGAGCACAGACAGGGGACGCGCAACCAGCAGGAGTACCAGCCCTACTCCCAGCGCCGGCAGTACCGACGGGCTGAGCTCGCTCGGTGTGGCTAGCAGCCCGAGCATGACGAACAACCCGATCTGCGCCAGCCAGGCCACTCCCTCCACGAAG
This sequence comes from Sporichthyaceae bacterium, assembly GCA_013698395.1. Taxonomy (GTDB): domain Bacteria; phylum Actinomycetota; class Actinomycetes; order JACCUZ01; family JACCUZ01; genus JACCUZ01. The sequence goes on along the minus strand of JACCUZ010000289.1, from coordinate 3,819 downwards.
CCCCGGGTGGCCGGTCGGTGGGGCAGCCGAACGTTTCCCAACACGAGCGCCGCCAGGTACACCGCCAGGAACCCGCTCGCGTGCACCACCACCGCCGCGCCGTAGGAGGCGACACAGAGCGCCAGCACGGCGAGGGGATACAGCCCCGAGGAGGGCAGGGCGATGCTGCGTACTCCCCACGAGCCGGCGAACCCGAGCGCCAGACCGATCGCGGCACCGACCGCGAGCTCGTAGCCGAGCAGGGCGAGCAGCTCCCACCAGGTCGGCGCGGTGGCGCCCGCGAGGGCCACGACAAGGATCACCACTGGTGCGTCGTTGAAGCCGGACTCAGCCTCCAGAAGACCGCCGATCCGTGGTGGCAGGGGCACCCGGCGCAGCACGGAGAACACGGCCGCTGAGTCGGTGGGGGAGAGCACGGCCCCGACCAGCAGCGCGTCCTGCCAGTCGAGGTCGAGTAGCAGGCGGGCGGCTCCGGCGACCACACCGACCGACACTGCCGTTCCGAGCGTTGCCAGGGCCGCGGCTGCCGGTACTGCCTGTCGGATGCTGCGCCAGCTCGTGGTCAGGCCGCCCTCAGCGAGGATGACTACGAGAGCGGCGTACCCGAGCGCACGAGCGAGCTCACTATCGTCGAAGTCCAGGCCCAGCACGTCCTCGCCAAGGATCACACCGACACCCAGATACAGGAGCAGCGTCGGGAGGCCGCTGCCCACCGCGAGGCGCACGGCGGCAATGGAGACAAGCAGGACGACCGATCCGACGAGCAGCAGCAGGCCGAGCCGGTCGGTGCTCACGGCCGGCCAGGTGCCGCAGAGAAGCGGTGCACGGCAGTGGGGGTGAGGGCGGCGGTGACGCGGCGATCGTGCGGCTCGGACGGTACGCGGGGCAGCAGCTCACCGTCGTAAAGCAGCGCCACTACCGATCGCCCTCGAGGTAGCCGAGCCAGCGCCCGGTCGTACGATCCACCACCCCGGCCGAGTCGGGTGCCGTCGGTGCCCACCGCCAGCGCCGGCACCACGACAACTCCGGCGTCGGACACCGCCTGCACCCCGAGGGACTGTCCGGGCGCCCAGGCGGCCCGATCTTGCGGCATCACGTCCGACTCGACGTAGACCGTCCAGTCGAGATCCCGGTCCGGCCGGAGCACCGGCAGGAGCACGCGGACGCCCCGCGACCGCAACACAGGCAGGACGGACGTCGTGGCCGGTTCTGTGCCGAACGAGAGGTAGGCCGCGACGCAGTCGGCCGACACGAGCTCGGGTAGGTCGAGCAGGGCGCGAGCGAGTGCCGTCGCCGCCGCGTCTCGCGCGCGCCCAGAGAGCGACCGGCGCGCCGCGAGAACCTCGGCCCGCAGTGCCGCCTTGGACGACAGGCCGGCAGCGGTCACGCAGGAAAGCATCCCAGTCCGCCGTCGGAGACGGACGCCGGTGACCGCACGAGCTGCACCCCGGTCAGTGGGTGATGCTGAGCGGCGTCACCCACCGGTGGCTCGTGGGCCGCCCGATGCCGTGCCCGGCGACGCCCCCGCTCGCCCGGTTAGGGTGCCGTCCCATGGTGCACCCGCCCGCAGTTGCTGCGGTGACCAAGGCCGTCGTCCCGGCCGCCGGCCTCGGCACCCGGTTTCTGCCGGCGACCAAGGCCACCCCCAAGGAGATGCTGCCGGTGGTGGACAAGCCGGCGATCCAGTACGTCGTCGAGGAGGCCGTCGCCGCCGGGCTCACCGACGTACTCCTTGTCACCGGCCGGAACAAGAACTCCCTGGAGAACCACTTCGACCGCAACTGGGAACTGGAGGCGGCGCTCGAAGCCAAGGGTGACGACGACCGGCTCGCCCGAGTGCGGGAGACTGTCGTCGTCGCCGACATGCACTACACGCGCCAGGGCGACCCCCGCGGCCTGGGCCATGCGGTGCTGTGTGCGGCGCGGCACGTGGGTCGGGAGCCGTTCGCGGTGCTGCTGGGCGATGACCTCATCGACGCCCGGGACCCGCTGCTCTCGACGATGCTCGCGGTGCGAGAGCGGCACGGCGGCAGCGTCGTCGCGCTCATGCAGGTGCCGAGCGACCAGATCTCGTTGTACGGGTGCGCCGCTGTGGAAGACGGGGCGGGGGGCGATCCCGATGCCGTACGGATCACCGACCTGGTGGAGAAGCCGGCACCCGACGAGGCGCCCAGCGACCTGGCTGTCATCGGTCGCTACGTGCTCGATCCGGGCGTCTTTGACGTGCTGCGCGAGACTCCGCCGGGACGCGGCGGGGAGATTCAGCTGACTGACGCGCTGCGGCGGATGGCCCGGGAGGGCAGCCACGGCCCGGTGCACGGCGTGGTGTTCCGGGGTCGCCGTTACGACACGGGTGACCGCCTGGACTACCTCAAGACCGTGGTCCGGCTGGCCTGTGACCGCGAGGACCTGGGCCCGGACCTGCGGGCCTGGCTGCGTGGCTTCGTGACGTCCGAGGCCTTTGAGGCCGGCCGGGAATGACCGAGCTGAAGAGCGTCGACGCCCACCTCGGGGACATCCTGGCTGGCATCACGCCGATCTCGCCGCTGGACCTGCAGCTGCTCGACGCGCATGGCTGCACCCTCGCCGAGGCAGTGGTCGCACAGGTCGACCTGCCGACGTTCGACAACTCGGGGATGGACGGCTATGCGGTACGCCTGGCCGACGTGGCCGCGGCCGGCGAGAAGACCCCGGTCCGACTGCCGGTGGTGGGTGACATCGCAGCCGGGTCGCGGCCGACGTACACGGTGCAGCCGGGTATGTGCGTGCGCATCATGACGGGGGCGGCGGTCCCTCCCGGCGCCGAAGCCGTCATCCCCCTCGAGTGGACCGACCGCGGGATCGCGACCGTGACCATCACGCGCGCTCCAGACGACGGTGCCCACATCCGGCGCCGCGGCGAGGACGTCACGGCGGGTCAGACCGTGCTCGAGGCGGGCACCCGGCTAGGGCCGGGACAGCTGGGGCTGCTGGCCGCGGTGGGCCGCGACCGGGTGGTCGTGCGCCCGCGGCCGCGCGTGGTCGTCATCTCTACCGGGAGCGAGCTGGTCGAGCCCGGGTCGCCTACCGAGCCGGGACAGATTCACGAGTCGAACTCCTACATCCTCACCACGGCCGCCCGGGAGGCGGGGGCAGTTGCCTACCGGGTCGGCATCGTCCCCGACGACGACCGCAAGCTGATGAACGCGATCGAGGACCAGGTCATCCGGGCCGACCTGGTGCTCACCAGCGGGGGAGTCAGCGTCGGTGCTTACGACGTGGTCAAGGAGGTGCTGACCCGGCTGGGCACCGTCAAGTTCGACACCGTGGCGATGCAGCCCGGGAAGCCGCAGGGCTACGGCACAGTGGGGCCCGACAGCACGCCGATCATCACGCTGCCGGGTAACCCGGTGTCGTCGTACGTGTCTTTCGAGGTCTTCGTCCGCCCCGTGATCCGGCGGATGCTCGGCGTGGAGCCGCTGCACCGGCCGACGGTCCAGGCCGTCTGCGAGGAGGTGCTCCAGTCGCCGCGGGGGCGCCGACAGTACGCGCGGGCGTGGCTGGACCTCGTCGATGGTCGCTACGTCGTGCACCCGGTGGGCGGGGCCGGTTCCCACCTCGTGGGCAACCTTGCGCACGCGAACGCGCTCATCGTGGTGCCGGAGGAGGTGACCGAGGTCCCTGCCGGGAGGACGGTGGAGGTCATGGTCATCGAGCGGCGGCTGACGTGAGACGCGGCCCGGCCGCGACCGCGACCCGGCGTGGTCGCGCTTCGCGAGGCGTGAGCACGCTTCGGCATGCGTCGACGCCTGGCGCAGTGGGCGTTGACCACGTATACGT
>JACCUZ010000288.1 GCA_013698395.1 Sporichthyaceae bacterium | reverse complement strand
TACGACGAGCTGACCAACAATGACCTGCTGCCCGTCGAAGCGCTGCTGAACCCTGAGCCGTGGCAGCCGACGAAGTACCAGGCGTTCCCCGCCGGAGAGCTGCCGGTGGCCGCGCAGGGAACGTGGGGTTGGCGGTACGACTGGGGACCTGAGGGTGCCGCGCCCATCCCCGGACTGCTCGAAAAGGTAGCGACGTGGGACTACCCGTCGAGCGATGGCGAGCCGTACGCCGTGAGCTCCGTCGCGTTCTCCTACGAGGTCTCCGCCAAGACAGAGCACCCCGATGAGGCGGTCGAGCTGGCGAAATGGCTCAGCAGCGGCCAGGCGATCGCAGAACAGCTGGTGGCGGTCGGTGCCGCGGCGCCACGCACCGGCATCGACGACATCGCGCCCTACAGCTCGCAGCCCACTCTGATCGAGACGGGCAAGCAGCTGGCCACGAGCCGGAGCTTCCCGCCACGTCCGGGCCAGGACCAGATCGCCCAGGCCGTCGCGGAGGCAACGGAAGGCATCCTGACCGGGAAGATGGACGGAGCCGCGGCGGCCAAGGCCTTCGCCGAGAGTGCGAAGGAGCTGCTCGGCCCGGACCAGGTCGAAACCGCGACCTCGTGAGGGGCGGCAGCTCCAGGACGCCCCATGGCGGTGGCTCCACCGCCATGGTCCTGGGGCTGCTGGGACCTTCGCTGGTGCTGATAGCCCTCTTCGTCGTCGGCCCGGTCGGCTACGCGATCTGGCTGAGCCTGACCAACAAGACGCTCACCGGGTTCGGCGCGCAGACCCCGGAGTTCATCGGGCTGGAGAACTACCGTCGACTGCTGACCTCCGCGGACTTCCTGCACTCCATGGGCCGGACCGGTGAGTTCATCTTCTTCTCCGCCATCGTCGGGCAGTTCCTGCTCGGAATGCTGGCCGCAGTTCTGCTCACCAAGTCGACGGTGCGCGCCAAGGGTCTCTTCGGCGGCGCGATTCTCCTGCCGATGGTCGTCCCGGAGGTCGTCGCATCGCTGGCCTGGGCCAGCATGCTTGCCCCGGGTCAGCTCGGCACGGTCAACCGGACACTCGATGCGGTCGGCGTGACTCCGTTGGCCTGGCTGCAAGAGCATCCGATGGCTTCGCTCATCGTGATCAACACGTGGCGGGGCATCGCCTTCGCCATGATCATGTTCCAGGCGGCGATCGAGGGCATCTCGGACGATCTGATCGAAGCCGCTCACATCGACGGAGCCGGCGCCCGGAAGGTGTTCCGCTACATCACGCTGCCGCTGATCCGGGGCCCGATCTTCTTGTTCCTGCTCCTCACCACGATCACCACCGCGAGCGTCTTCGGCCTCATCTACTTCCTGACTCGTGGAGGTCCAGGCGGACAGACGCAGGTCACGTCCATCTACATCTACGAGCACTCCTTCGCCTTCTTCCAGCTGGGCTTGGGAAGTGCCGCCTCCGTCATCATGCTGGTCGTCGTCCTGGTTCTCGGCCTGACGTACGTCCGCCTCGCCCGAGTCGAGGTCTGAGGCGTGGTCACCGAATCTCGAGCCCGGCCGGCTGCGGCTGCCCACCGGCCCGGACGGGGCACGGGCCTGCGCGGGGCCATGGCCAGGGCGGCGCTGCGGCGTACCGGGATCTACTTCGTCATCGGCCTGCTCTCCGTCTTCTGCGTCGTTCCCTTCGCCTGGGTCGTATTGGCCTCCGTAGACAAGACTGCCGGCCTGTACCTGGAGTTGCCGTCGCTCACCATCGAGAACTTCCGGCGGTTCTTCAGCGATCCGACGACCCCGCGCCTGCTGTTCAACAGCCTGCTCATCTCCGGCGGTGCCACCCTTCTCGCCCTGGTGCTCGCGCTGTTCGGCGGCTATGCCCTCTCCAGGTTCAAGTTCTTCGGCCGGCGAACCCTGATGTTCACGATCCTGCTCGTCCGGGTCGTTCCCGCGACGGCGACGATCGTTCCGCTCTACATCATGATGATTCGGCTGCACCTCAACAACAGCTACACCGGCCTCATCCTGGTCGAGGCCGCCTACCAGCTTCCTCTGGTCCTATGGCTCATGAAGGGATTCTTCGACTCCATCCCCGTCGAACTCGAGGAGGCATCCTGGATAGACGGTTGCTCACGGCTTGGTGGAGCGGTGCGCATCGTCTTCCCACTTTCCCGTCCTGGACTCGGAGCCGCGGCCCTGTTCACGTTCATCAATGTTTGGGGCGACTTCCTGACGCCGTTGGTGCTGCTGCAGTCGGCGGAGAAGTACCCGATCTCCATCGGCATGTTCCGAGCCTTCTCAGCGCACAACCAGGTCGACTGGGGTCTGCTCACCGCCACCGCGGTCCTCTACATGGTGCCGACCGTGCTCCTGTACCTCTTCGCCCGGCGCTACCTGCTGAAGGCGACCTTCACCGGTGCACTGAAGGGCTGAGCACGCATGAACGGGGCCGCGGTGAGTCCGACAGTGCGGTCGCTGCATCCTCGCGTGGCGTGAGGCGCGCGAAGGCCGTACCGAGCACGAGGTCCACCGTCGAGTCCTCGCGCCCGTCCGGTACGTCGATCACGGCTCCCACCTGTGCCGCGACCGCGCGGGCCGCGCTGGCTCCCGAAGCGCTGTGCCGCACCTCGGCCGCACTGGTCACGGTGCGCTTCGCTGGGTCGTTGTCGACCTGCTTGACCCGGAAGCCACGTCGCTCGAGCTGGCCCGCTACGCGTGCGGCGAGCCCCCGCTTGTCCGTGGCGTTGTAGACGTTGACGCGGACCTGACCGGGCGCGGCCATGGTAGGTGTCGACACCGGAGCCGGACACGAGCGGCGCGGCTGAGCTCGTACCGATCGTTCTTCGTCGGGGGTGTAGGTCCAGGCAGCCCAGGATCCGGCAGCGATGACCAGCAAGGCAAGCACCGCAACTGCGGCTCGACGACCGGTGCCCGATCGACGTACGCGGGGCTGTCCTCCCGCCCCGCGCGGCGTGAGCATGGACATCAGTCGGGCAGGACCAGCACTCGCGCGTGCAGGACCAGCCGCTGCTGCAGGGCTGCGCGCAGCGCCCGGTGCAAGCCGTCCTCGAGGTATAGGTCGCCACGCCACTCGACAACGTGGGCGAAAAGGTCGCCGTAGTAGGTCGAGTCCTCGGCGAAGAGCGCCTCCAGGTCCAGCTCCCGCTTGGTGGTGATGAGCTGATCCAGGCGAACCTGTGTCGGGGCCAGGGCGCCCCACTGGCTCTGACCGTACCCGTGGTCCGGGTAGGGCCGGGAGCCTCCGACAGCCTTGAAGATCACCCTTGCGAGCATAGGGTGGCGCCCTCATCGGACGGGTGTAGGGAGCGGGCATGTCGGGCAGCTCGAGCGGCTCGCAGAGCGAGGCCATGGAAGCCCACGTGGGAGCGGTCCAGCAGGGGTATGGCTTCGACGGGCCGGCGATCGAGCTCGGCGCCCTGGTGGTCGACGGGGCGGCCCGCGCCGACGCGCCGGTGCGCATCCCGCTGGCGATGGTGAACCGGCACGGGCTGGTCGCCGGAGCCACGGGCACCGGGAAGACCAAGACCCTGCAGCTCATGGCCGAGCAGCTCTGCTCGGCCGGGGTCCCGGTGCTCGCGGCGGACATCAAGGGTGACCTGTCCGGGCTCGCGATGGCCGGTGAAGCCAACGACAAGGTGTCCGAGCGTGCAGCGGAGGTCGGCCAGCAGTGGACTGGGGTCGCCTGCCCGGTCGAGCTGCTCGCTCTGGGCGGTGAGGGCACCGGGCTGCCACTGCGGGCGACCATGACGTCGTTCGGGCCGACACTCCTGGCCAAGGTGCTGGATCTGAACGAGGTGCAGGAGTCCTCACTCGGACTGGTGTTCCACTTCGCCGACAAGGCAGGGCTGGCGATGCTGGATCTGAAGGACCTGCGGGCGGTCATCCAGTTCCTCACCAGCGACGAGGGCGCACCCTCGCTGAAAGACCTGGGCGGGCTCTCTCGCGCCACAGCCGGGGTGATCCTGCGCGAGCTCATTGCGTTCGAGGACCAGGGTGCGGACCGGTTCTTCGGTGAGCCGGAGTTCCAGACCTCCGACCTGCTCCGGGTCCTGCCCGACGGACGTGGCGTCGTGTCGCTGCTCGAGCTGCCCCGTCTCCAGGACCGCCCACAGCTGTTCTCGACATTCCTCATGTGGCTGCTCGCCGACTTGTTCGAGGAGTTGCCCGAGGTCGGCGACGTGGACAAGCCGAAGCTGGTCTTCTTCTTCGACGAGGCGCACCTGCTCTTCGACGACGCCTCGAAGGAGTTCCTCCACGCGGTCGCCCAGACCGTCCGGCTGATCCGGTCCAAGGGGGTGGGCGTCTTCTTCGTGACCCAGACGCCATCCGACGTACCGGCTGAAGTGCTGGCGCAGCTCGGCAACCGCGTGCAGCATGCGCTGCGCGCGTTCACCCCCGCCGACGCCAAGGCGCTCAAAGCGACCGCGTCGACGTTCCCGAACTCTGCGTACGACCTCGAGGAGGTGCTGACCCAGCTCGGCATCGGTGAGGCCGTGGTGACGGTGCTATCAGATCGGGGAGCGCCGACACCGGTGGCCTGGACTCGGCTGCGGGCACCTCAGTCACGGATGGCGCCGGCCGACGAGTCGGTTCTGGCCCAGGTGGTGGCCGAGTCCCCGATTCGGGAGGGCTACGCCGAGCAGGTGGACCGTGAGTCGGCGTACGAGCGGCTGGCCGCACGCGTCCGGCAATCAACCGTCGACGAGCCGGCCACCGGGAGGCAGCCGACGTCCGACGAGCCGCGTACCACCCGAGCGCCGCGAGGGCCACGGGCGCCCCGTGCGCCGCGGACGCCACGGGCACCGCGGACCTCCAGGCCGGAGCGTTCGACCGCGGAGCAGGTGCTGGGGTCGGGAGCGTTCAAGCAGCTGGCTCGCTCGGCGGCTGCCGTGGTCGGCCGCGAGATAGCCCGCAGCATCTTCGGGACGCGCCGCCGCTGACGCTCGCGGGAGGGTGGAGGACACGGGATTGGTGGTGGACGCTGGAGGGCGGAGGACGCTGGAGGGCGGTGGACGCTGGAGGGCGGAGGACGCGGGATTCGAACCCGCGAGGGGTTGCCCCCAACACGCTTTCCAAGCGTGCGCCCTAGGCCACTAGGCGAGTCCTCCGCCGGAGAGGGTACCGGAGCAGGTCGCTGGGCCGGCCGCTCCTGACCCCCGGACACATCCGGTGCACCAGTGGCTGGTGGGACGCAGTCCAGCGCCACACCGGTCCCCTCCCTCCCAGTTGTGTCCCCCGCTCAGATCAGGGGGTGGGGATGACCCCGCAGCCGATGCGATCCAGCGGGAAGCCGGCCGGAGCCCAGAGCCGACAGGGGGAAGCCACCCCGAGCCGGCCGGGAAACCGCTCCGGGCCAGCGGGGGAGCCACACCGCCGGCCGGGAAACCGCTCCCGGCCGGCCGCTGCTGACCCCCGGACACATCCGGTGCACCAGCGGCTGGTGAGACGCAGTCCAATGCCACACCTGCCCCCTGCGTCCCGGTTGTGTCCCCCCGGTCAGAGCGGGCCGGCATCCGGCCGCGAACGGGCTGTGAGCCGGGCGGCCAGTGGCCGCTAGACTCGGTGGCCGACCCCTCGTGCGGCGTCACCCCGCTGAACCCCCCCAGGGCCGGAAGGCAGCAAGGGTAGGCAGGCTCTGGCGGGTGTGCGGGGGGTCCTTCTGTGTCCGGAGGGCGCACTAGGGTCGAGTGGTGACCCAGGCTCTGTACCGGCGCTACCGGCCGGTCACCTTCGCCGAGGTGATCGGCCAGGAGCATGTCACGACCCCGTTGCGCAATGCCCTGGTCGGCAAGCGCACGCATCACGCCTACCTGTTCAGCGGCCCCCGCGGGTGCGGCAAGACGACCAGCGCGCGCATTTTGGCTCGCTGCGTCAACTGCGAGCAGGGGCCGACGCCCGAGCCGTGCGGCGTCTGCCAGTCGTGCACCGACCTCGGTCCGGGCGGTAGTGGCAGCCTGGACGTCATCGAGATCGATGCGGCCACTCATGGCCTGGTCGACGACGCCCGCGACCTGCGGGAACGCGCCTTCTACGTCCCGGCTTCCGCGCGCTACAAGGTCTACATCATCGATGAGGCCCACATGCTCGGCCCGGGTGCGTCGAACGCGTTGCTGAAGGTTGTCGAGGAGCCGCCGTCTCACGTCATGTTCGTGTTCGCGACGACCGAGCCGGAGAAGGTCATCGCCACGATCCGGTCACGGGTTCACCACTACCCCTTCCGACTGGTCCCCCCCGGCGAGCTGACGGAGTACCTCGCGTCGGTCTGCGAGCGCGAGGGGGTACCTGCCGAGAGAGCGGTGCTCTCGCTGGTCGTGCGCGCGGGCCGCGGCTCGGTGCGTGACTCGCTGAGCGTGCTCGACCAGCTGCTCGCCGGTGCAGGTCCGGACGGACTGACGTACGCGGCGGCGGCCGCCCTCCTGGGCTTCACGCCCGCCAGCCTGCTCGACGACACGGTCGACGCCTTCGCTGCCGGGGATGCGGCGGCAGTCTTCAGGATCGTCGATCAAGTGGTCGAGGCCGGCCACGACCCGAAGCGGTTCGCTGACGACCTGCTCGAACGCCTGCGCGACCTGATCATCATCGACGCGGTGCCCGACGCCGCGGACAGCATCCTGGGCGCGCACCCCAGTGACGAGCTGGAGCGGATGCGGCAGCAGGCCGCCCACTTCGGTGCAACCGAGCTGTCGCGATCTGCGGACATCGTCAACGCCGGGCTCACCGAGATGCGTGGGGCCACTGCACCGCGACTGCACCTCGAGCTGATCTGCGCCAGGGTGCTACTTCCCGGCGCAGACCACGACCAACGTGGGCTGGCGGCTCGGCTCGACCGGCTGGAGCGTCGGCTCGCCATCGCCGGCGCACCAGCGGAGGTGGCACCGATCCAGTCCGCACCGGGTTCCGCACCCGGTTCCGTGCCGCCGAGGCGCTCGGCCGCCGTGCAGGACGTTTCCGCGGAAACGTCTTCGCCGCCCAAGCCTGCCGCCGAGCCCCCAACGGACGCCGACCTGAGCGCCGACCGGGCACCTGGTTCGCAGCCACCACAACCTGTTGGTACCGACCCCGGCTCGGGGGTCGACCTGGTCACCGTCCGCCGGATGTGGCCGAGCCTTCTCGACGAGGTGAAAGGGATGCGTCGGCACACCTGGACCCTGCTCAGTCACAACGCTCAAGTGGCCGCGCTGGAGTCCGGGCGCCTTACCTTGGCCCTGGTCAACGCGGGTGCACGGGACAGCTTCGTCGCCAGCGGTGGTGACCAGATCGTCCACGAGGCGCTGATCAAGGTGCTCGGGGTCGACTGGAAGGTCGAAGCCATCGTCGACCCGTCAACCTCGCCGGCTCCCGCCCGAAGTGCCCCACAGATCCCTGCGCACCGCCCCGGCACCGCTGTACCCCCCTCGCCCAGAGCGGCAGCGCCGACCGCCGCCGACCAGATGTCGCCCCTCAGCGAGCCGTCCGTCGGCAGTACCTCCGTCGACCACGTCTCCCTCGACGAAGCTCCGTCGGTCGACGACGCTGACGCAGACGAGACCGGGTTGAGCCACCAGGACCTGCTGCAACGCGAGCTGGGCGCCAAGGTCATCGGCGAGTACGACGCCAGCTGAGCTGGATCGGTCGGTCAGCACGTAGGCTCCCGAGCGTGACCAGTGGCAACCCTCCCGTAGACCCGCCTGTCCCGCCCGTCCCGCAGCCCGGTGACGGTCCAGGCGCCCCGGGCGACCTAGCCGGTCTCGCCGGCATTGGCGGCCTCGGAGGGGGTGACCTGTCGTCCTTGCTCCAGCAGGCGCAGCAGATGCAACAACGCCTGCTCGAGGCCCAGGAGGAGCTTGCCCGCACTGAGGTGACGGGCACCGCCGGTGGCGGGCTGGTGCGCGCCACCGTCACCGGGGGCGGGGAGGTCACCGGACTGCAGATCGACCCCAGCGCGATCGACCCCGACGACCCGGAGGGCCTCGCCGACCTCGTTCTCGCGGCGATCCGGGACGCCAGCCGGGCCGCGGGCGAGCTCCAGCAGCAGACCATGGAGCCCCTCGCCGAGGGCCTCGGTGGCGGCGGTCCCGGTGGCCTCGGCCTGCCGGGTTTCTAGGCTCGGCGGAGGAGCCCACGGTGTACGAGGGTGTCGTCCAGGACCTCATCGACGAGCTCGGTCGGCTGCCCGGTGTCGGGCCAAAGAGCGCGCAGCGGATCGCCTTCCACCTGCTCGCGGCCGACCCGGGCGACGTACACCGCTTGGCGCAGGTCCTCACCGTTGTCAAGGAGAAGGTGCGGTTCTGCAAGACCTGCGGCAACGTCGCTGAGGACGAGGAATGCCGCATCTGCCGTGACCCTCGTCGGGACCGCTCGGTCATCTGCGTCGTCGAGGAGTCGAAGGACGTCGTCGCGATCGAGAAGACCCGCGAGTTCCGCGGGCGCTACCACGTGTTGGGCGGCGCGATCAGCCCCATCGAGGGCATTGGTCCTGACGACCTCCGGGTCCGCGAGCTGATGACGCGCCTCGCCGACGGGGAGGTGACCGAGCTCATCCTCGCCACCGACCCGAACCTCGAGGGGGAGGCCACCGCCACCTACCTGGCGCGGCTGGTCAAGCCGATGGACCTGAGGGTCACCCGCCTGGCGAGCGGGCTCCCCGTGGGCGGCGACCTGGAGTACGCCGACGAGGTGACGCTCGGGCGCGCCTTTGAGGGTCGCCGGCTGTTGGACGTCTGACCCCGGACTTGTGAGGATAGGCCCTGTGACTGCGCGATGACCGGGATCCTGGCGGCTACCGACGACGACCTCTCTGACTTCACGGTCGAGATCGCCGATCAGGTCGAGACCTTCGTGCTGGCGACCCGCGAGATCGCCGCTGCTGAGGATCCCGACCTCGCGATCTCGCTGCTGCTGCTCCAGGTTTCTCAGCTCCTGCTCGCCGGGGGCCGGCTCGGTGCCATCTCCGACGTGGTTCCCGACGAGCGCTTCGAGCCCGACACCGGGTACGACCCGGACGTCGAAGGCCTGCGGACCTCTCTGGCCAACCTGCTCGAGCCGATCGATGAGCACGCGGCGCTGTTCGACCCGTACGCCAGCGAGCCCGAGCTGTTCACCAGCCGGCTCTCCGACGACATCGCCGACGTCATGAGCGATCTGTTGCACGGCCTGGCCCACTACCGGGCCGGCCGGTCCATCGAGGCGCTGTGGTGGTGGCAGTTCTCCTACCTGTCCAACTGGGGATCGACAGCGTCGTCCGTGCTCCGTGCGCTGCACTCGGTCGTGTCCCATGTGCGTCTCGACGCGCCCATCGACGAGGACACGCGCGTCGAGGACCGCCTGCTCGCCGAGACGGCCGCGGACGCCGCCACAACCACTGGCTAGGCGATCCGCACGCCGCGCGCGAGCTTGCGGATCGGGGTCCGCAGCCGGCGGACAGTGACGGAGGCCGCGCCGACTGCCAGCAGCAGGTCCACGATCAAGCCGTAGGGCCACAGCGGACCCGTCCCCCCGCGGACCGTGGTCCCCGAGTCCAGGCCGTAGGAGACGTTGTCCCGAGGCGGGCGTCGAGCCTCACGAACGGCGTCGCCGAGCTCACCCAGGGGGTCCAGAGGCCGGGCCACCTCGCGGCCGGTCCGGGGGTCGATGTGCCGGTCGAGCCGCGGAGCCGAGTCGGCCAGGATCACGAACGGGTTGGGAGTCAGCAGGGGCCAGGTCCGGTCCGGTCGCAGCCGAGTGGTCCGGTAGGTCTCGGTCGTCGTGCCGCCGCCCGGGATCACCTCGCCGGTCTGCGGGTCGAAGGCTGGCTGCTCGTACGTCACCGTCGCGGCCTCGCTGGTCAGGGCGGTTGCCAGGCCGAAGGCGATGAGGGTCCCGACCGTGAGCGCGAACACCGTGAGGTACGACAGCAGGGCTGAGGTGATGCTGCGCGCGAACACCGCCGACAGCGCCTGTGACAACGCGCACACCACGCCGAGCAGCAGCCCGACGACGGACAAGGTAACCACGACGTTGCCCAGCGGCAGACCGCCTTCGATCAAGGCCCACAGCACGACCGGCAGGGTCAGGGCGAGGAAGGCCAGGGCCGTCCCCCAGGCCGCCGCGAGCTTGCCAAGCCCGATCTCCGCCGCCGACAACCGGGTGACCTGCAGCGTCGCCAGCGTGCCCCGCTCGCGGTCACCGTTCACCGACTGGGCGGTCAACGCCGGGACGATGAGCAGGCCGAGGCCGAGGACGAACAGCATCACGCCGCCGAAGAGCGGCGGGCCGAGCGGCCGGTCGTCCTCGGCCGGCGTGACCGCCGCAAGCCCGAGCCGCAGCAGCACCGCGAAGCCGACGACCACGCCGAACCACAGGCCGAGCAACCAGCGCCAGTGACCGGCTCGGATGCGCAGCCGGAACTCCTGCCGGGCCACCGTGCGCAGCCCGTCGAGGGTCAGCCCGCTGATACCGGCCGGACTGGCCGCCGCCGTTCCACTCATCGACGTTCCTTGGTCAGCTCGAGATAGGCCGCCTCGAGGTCGCCGCCGCTCGGGGCCACCGACACAACCCTCACACCTGCCCGGACCAGAGCCACGATCAGGTCAGCCACCTCCTCGTCGGAGCCGAGCGACACCTCAACGCCGGTCGGTGTCGGAGCGCTGTGCGCCATGCCCATCGCGTCGAGGGAAAGGACCAGGGCGGTGTCGTCCGTGGCGTGCACGCGCCAGGGCCGAGTGCTCGTCTGCGGCAGCGCCGAGAGCGAATGCTCGGCGACCGTACGGCCCCCTTCGATGAACACGACGCGGTCGGCCACCTCCTCAAGGTCGGCGAGGACGTGGCTCGACACCAGGACGGCGACGCCGTCCGCAGCCTGCGCGCGGAGCAGCTCACGCAGATCCACGCGGCTGCGGGGGTCCAGCCCGCTCGCCGGCTCGTCGAGCACCAGCACGCGTGGTCGGTGCACCAGCGCGCGGGCCAGGCCCAGCCGCTGCTTCTGCCCGCGAGAGAGCACGTGCACCGGGGACTCGCGGAACGTGTCGAGGTGGACCAGGTCGAGCAGCTCGTCGGCTCGGGAACGCCGATCGCCGACCGGCAACCGGTACGCAGTGGCGAAGAACTCGATGTACTCGCGCACGGTGAGGTTGTCGTAGACCCCGAAGACGTCCGGTGACCAGCCCAAGTTCGCGCGCACCTGATCTGGTTCGGTCAGGGGGTCGTGGCCGGCCACCCGGACGACGCCCGCATCGGGCACGAGCAGGGTGGCGAGCACGAGGAACAGCGTCGTCTTGCCCGAGCCGTTGGGGCCGACGAGAGCTGTCACCTGCCCGGGTGGCGCGCTGAGGTCGATGTCCCGCACCGCTTCGACAGGGCCGAAGCTGCGGCGCACACCCGCTGCGGTGATGCCCTGGCCCGGGTCCATGCCGTTGATCCTGACGTACGACATGCCGGTCCGCGTGCCGGACGCGCGACGGTGATCCCCCCGGTCGCTCCTAGACTGGGGAAGCCGTTGTCCGTCCTCGCGCCGAGGAGCGCCGCCGTGGGCCTGGTCGTGCAGAAGTACGGCGGGTCCTCCGTTGCCGATGCCGACGGCATCAAGCGGGTCGCCACCCGTATCGTCGACACCCGCCGTGCCGGGCATGAGGTGGTGGTCGTCGTCTCCGCGATGGGGGATACCACCGACGAGCTGCGCGACCTTGCCCAGCAGGTCAGCCCGCTCCCGCCGCCGCGTGAGCTCGACATGCTGCTGACGGCGGGCGAGC
The DNA here is from genome assembly GCA_013698395.1 of Sporichthyaceae bacterium. Taxonomy (GTDB): domain Bacteria; phylum Actinomycetota; class Actinomycetes; order JACCUZ01; family JACCUZ01; genus JACCUZ01. The sequence goes on along the minus strand of JACCUZ010000288.1, from coordinate 4,568 downwards.
GGATCTCGATGGCCTTGCTGGCGATGGCGATCGCGAACCTCGGTCACCGGGCCCGGTCCTACACCGGCAGCCAGGCCGGCGTCATCACTGACTCCGCACACGGCAGGGCCCGCATAATCGACATCACTCCAGGTCGGATCCGTGCGTCGCTGGACGAGGGTGACATCGTCATCGTCGCCGGCTTCCAGGGTGTGTCGCAGGACACCAAGGAGATCACCACCCTGGGCCGCGGCGCCTCGGACACCACGGCCGTCGCGCTGGGAGCGGCGCTGGGTGCTGGCGTCGTGGAGATCTACACCGATGTCGACGGGGTCTTCACCGCCGATCCACGCATCGTGCCGACCGCGCGCCAGATCCCGCGCATCACCTATGAGGAGATGCTCGAGATGGCTGCGAGCGGCGCCAAGGTCCTGCACCTGCGCTGCGTGGAGTACGCCCGCCGCTACGGCATCCCCGTACACGTGCGCTCGTCGTTCTCGACGCGCGAGGGGACGTGGGTGACCGCCGGCGGGGCGGCCGACGATGAGCATGAAGGAGCAGACAAGGTGGAGCAAGCCATCATCTCCGGCGTCGCGCACGACCGCAGCGAGGCGAAGATCACCGTCGTCGGCGTGCCAGACAAACCCGGCGAGGCCGCCGCGCTGTTCCGCGCCATCGCCGACGCTGAGATCAACATCGACATGATCGTGCAGAACATCTCGGCAGCAGCGACGGGCCGCACCGACATTTCCTTCACCCTGCCCAAGGCCGACGGCCAGACGGCCATGGCTGCGCTGGACCGCATCCGGGCCGCCATCGGGTTCGAGGACCTGCTCTACGACGACCAGGTGGGCAAGGTGTCGCTGGTGGGTGCCGGCATGCGCTCGCATCCGGGGGTGTCGGCGACCTTCTTCGGTGCCCTCGCCGACGCGGGTGTCAACATCGAGATGATCTCCACGTCGGAGATCCGCGTCTCGGTGGTCGTGCGCGGCGCTGACGTCGATGCAGCGGTGACCGCGGTGCATACGGCATTCGACCTCGACGCCGGTGAGAGCGAGGCAGTCGTGTACGGCGGGACCGGGCGATGACGGTCAACGTGGGGGTGGTCGGCGCCACCGGTCAAGTGGGTGCGGTCATGCGCCGCCTGCTGGCCGACCGGGACTTCCCCGTCGGCCAGATCCGGTTCCTCGCCTCGGCGCGCTCAGCCGGCACCACCCTGTGGTGGCGTGGTCGCGACGTGGTTGTCGAGGATGCTGCGACGGCCGACCCGGCGGGGCTGGACATCGTGCTGTTCTCCGCCGGCGGGTCAACGTCGAAGGAGCTCGCACCCCGCTACGCGGCCGCGGGTGCGATCGTGATCGACAACTCCTCCGCTTGGCGCATGGACCCCGACGTGCCACTAGTCGTGAGCGAGGTCAACCCTCAGTCGGCGCGGGACACGGTGAGGGGGATCATCGCCAACCCCAACTGCACGACCATGACCGCGATGCCGGTTCTCAAGCCATTGCACGACGAGGCCGGTCTTCTGCGCTTGGTCGCCTCGACCTATCAGGCCGTTTCGGGCAGCGGGCTCGCCGGTGTCGACGAGCTCGACAAGCAGGTGCGCCAGGTCGTCGACCGAGCGACGGAGCTCGTGCACGACGGCTCGGCGGTGACCTTCCCCGCGCCCGAGAAGTACGTTGCCCCCATCGCGTTCAACGTGCTCCCACTGGCCGGAGCGGTCGTGAAGGACGGCTCGTTCGAGACCGACGAGGAACAGAAGCTGCGGAACGAGAGCCGCAAGATCCTGGGCATCCCGGACCTGCTGGTCTCGGGCACCTGTGTGCGGGTGCCGGTGTACACCGGGCACTCGCTGGCGATCAACGCAGAGTTCGGGCAGCCGCTGTCGGTGGAGCGCGCACGGAAGCTGTTGGCGGCCGCCCCGGGCGTCGAGCTGTGCGACGTACCCACTCCGCTTGCCGCGACCGGCACCGACGTCAGCCTCGTCGGCCGGATCCGGTCCGACAGGAGCGTGCCTGACGGTCGCGGACTAGCGCTGTTCGTCAGCGGTGACAACCTGCGCAAGGGTGCGGCGCTCAATGCGGTGCAGATCGCCGAACTGCTGGTGGCGGGGCGTTAACGCCCGGCTGCAACGACACCGTGCAGCACCGGACCCGGCGCGTTCGCTGACCACTCTCCTGCTCCGGCAAGCAGGCCTCGCACGGTGCCCGGAGGTAGCGGTGGCGCGATCAGGTAGCCCTGCACCTGCTCGCATCCCGCCGCTCTGAGGTATCCGAGCTGCGCCTCGGTTTCCACGCCCTCCGCGACCACTCGCATGTCCAGGCCATGGGCCATGGCGATCTGGGTGGAGACAAGGGTCGTGTCCCCCGTGTCGAGGTCACCGACGAAGCGGCGGTCTATCTTCAGCTCGTCGAAGTCGTAGTCCCGCAGCCGGCCCAGCGACGAGTGCCCCGTCCCGAAGTCGTCAATGGCGAGCCACACCCCGAGCTCCTTGAGCGCCCGCAAGGTGTCATGTGCCCTGGTGCCCTCCCCCGCTATCAGACCCTCGGTAACCTCCAGGGTCAGGCAACCGGGCTCGAGGCCCTGGGTGTGCAGGGCCGTGGCCACCGTTGTCACCAGCTCGGATCCGAATTGACGACCGGACAGGTTTACGGCGACGCCGAGGGTCTCCCGACCTGTGTGCGCGTCCTGCCAACGACGCAGTTCCCGGCACGCCTCATCAAGCACCCAAGCACCGATCTCCACGATGAGCCCGGTCTCCTCCGCCATGTCGAGGAACTCGTGAGGTACCAGCAGGCCGCGAGTGGGGTGCTGCCAGCGCAGGAGGGCCTCCGCTCCGGCGAACCGGTCACCGTCGAGCCGCAGAATCGGCTGGTAGAGCAGTCGCAGCTCGCCGGCGTGGACTGCGTCACGAAGCTGCTGGGCGAGGTCGAGCCGGCTGAGCGACTCGACGTGCATGGCCGATCTGTAGCACTCGTAGCGGGATTTCCCGGCGGACTTTGCGGCGTACATCGCGAGGTCGGCGTTGCGCAGCAGGTCGTCAGCCGACTCAAGTCCGTGGCTGTAGGCGATGCCGATGCTGGCGGACAGCGGAACAGCGATCGCGGGAAAAGAAGGCAGGCTGACGGGCTCGCGCAACGTGTCAAGGACACGCTCGGCGACGGAGGCCACCGTCCGATCGTCGAACGTCGACCCGGTCATGCCCGCATCCATCACCAGCGCGAACTCGTCACCACCGAAGCGCGCCACGAGGTCCTGGCTACGGGCGACGGCCCGTAAGCGGCCACCGACGACCCGGAGCACGTCGTCTCCGGACGAGTGACCATAGCTGTCGTTGACCGCCTTGAAGCCGTCGAGGTCGAGCATCAGCACTGCGACCTGTCGGGTCTTGTGGTCGGGGGCGTCGAGAGTGCGCCGAAGGTGGTCCAGGAGCAATGAGCGGTTCGGCAGACCTGTGAGAGCGTCGTGGAACGCTTGATGGGTCAGTTGTTCCGCGGTGTCGTTGAGTCGCGCTGCGAGCTCCCGCGCCTCGGTGAGCGAGGAGGACTGACTCTGCAGGAGCAGTACGTAGTCGACGACCGCGTCCGACACCGCGAAGTCGTCCAACGTCAGGCCCAGTGACGTGAACGACGCCGTCTGAGTGACCCACGGTGAACCGACGAAGTAGAGAAGTCCGTGGTCGCCGTCGTGCAGCATCTGACCTCGCAAGACGAGGCCGGGCCGGGTCATGGAAGCGAGCAGGAACAGGGATCGAGGTTGAGAAGCAAGCTCCTCGAAGGTGTACGAGACTTTCGGCGTCGTCACCTGGAAGAGGTCGGAGAGTGCTGAGCCCACCACGCCTTTGGGATGGATCCGCTGGATGGAGGGTCCCGCCTGAAGCACTCGCAGCTCCGCATCGAGCACCAGGTGGAAGGGAGCCGCGGAGTCCAGCAGCGGTGGCGGGAGCGGCCTGCGCTGCTCAGCCATCTGTGAGGGCTGGACCGTAGTCGATGAGGAACTCGTCGTGGTCGGCACCGCTAGAACTGCAGACGCTGTGGGTGATGGCCACCCCGACTGAGAAGAGCTCGCCAACGCCAGTGAGCAGGCCGATCACCATGGGGGCCAGTCCCGGGCGGTGCGACCAGTACTCCAGGCGGATCCGGTCACCGGGCAGCTGCTCGCAGACGAAGGACGGCGGCCGGAGCTCCGGCATGCTGAGGCTGAGCCGGGCGTGCATTGCGTCCAGGTTCGCGAGGAACTCCGGGAGAGTGCGCCCCATGGTGTCGAAGATGGCGCCGTATCCCTTTCGGGCCGTGTACAGAGTCCAGTGCCGCCCGAACGCCTGCAGCACCTCCGAGGTGGACATGCCCAGCACGACGCTGGCTCCTTCGACCAGCCGGTAGGTCACGTCGTCGGGGTAGGTGTCCATGCCGAGGAAGGTCTCGTGGTCCACGCCTGCGGCCGACTTGATCTCATGCCACAGCGATTCGCCGCCCAGCTTGACTGCGAGGTCGTGGACCCCCTGGTTGACCAACCCATACATGGATGTCTCCCCTGTTCTGCGCTATCTCACAGGGTGATCGGCACGCACAGGGTCGACTTGAGCACAC
>JACCUZ010000247.1 GCA_013698395.1 Sporichthyaceae bacterium | reverse complement strand
GGGCGACGGCGGCGTGCTTGGTGACGCTGTAGGGCGCGGCGCCGATGTTGGTCAGGAGCCCAGCGGCGGAGCCGGTGTTCAGCAGGTAGCCCTCGCCCCTGGCCAGCATGGCGGGTAGGGCGGCGCGGGCGGCGTAGACGTGGGCCATCACGTTGATGTCCCAGATCTGCTGCCACGCCTCGTCGGGCACCTCCACGCCGCCCCCGGTAGCGATCCCGGCGTTGGACACCAAGAGGTCGATGGCCCCGAAGCGCTCCTCGGTGGCCCGCACCGCGGCGACCACATCGGCCTCCACGGCCACGTCGGCAGAGTGCGCCAGGCCAGCCTCCCCCAGCTCACCGGCCACCGTGGCGGCGGCCTCCGCGTCGAGGTCGACCACGGTCACTCCCCGAGCCCCCTCAGTGGCGAAGCGCCGGCACAGGGCCCGACCGATGCCGTTGCCGCCGCCGGTCACCAGCACGACCTTGTCCTTCAGCTGCATGGCCCCCATCCTGCCCCGCCCGTCGCTCTATCCGGAGGTTCGGGGCACCTCGGATCGGTTCACGGGTCCCGGAAGATGAACAGCCCGTAGTCCCGGTCGCTGGCCAGGATCAGCACCTCGTCACCATCGACGTTCGGGTCATCCGCCGGGTTCGGGATGACCTCCACGCCCCAGAAGTTGTTGCCCTCCGGGTCGAGGTAGCCGCCGACCTCCACCAGCTCGCAGGTCGACGTGTCGGCCGGATTGCTGCACTGGATCTGCACCGCCCGCAGCCCACCCGAGTAGTACGCGAGGTACGCGAGGCTCGGGTCGGTGGGATCCGTCGCCACCTCGTGCACCGAGAGGTCGCCGAACCCGCTCGCGAAGGCCGGGTCCATCGCCTCCGGGATCGCGAACGTGTCGAGGTCCGCGCCGGTCGCTGCGTCGAACAGGTGGACGTAGCCCCACCCGTCGAACTGCGTCGTGACGCTGATCTTGTCACCGACCGTTCCGACCGCCGGCACCGACTCGGGGTAGGTGAAGTTGTCCGCCGCGTTCGGGTCGTCGAAGAGCTCGTGCATCGCCCGGTGACCGATGCACAGCGCCGAGATCGTGATCTCGAACTCGTGCCCTTGGCCGCCACAGAAGTAGGTGTCCGGTCCCTCGCCGCCCAGGGCGCCGTTGTGGTGGTTTGCGATGATGACGGCGTCGTAACCGAGGAGCTGGGCCGTCTCCACCTTCTCCGAGAAGAAGCAGGCGCCCTGAGTCTGGCTCGGGTCACCGACCGGCCCGCGCGACAGCACGAGGATGGCCTCCTCGCCCGGTGCGAGGGTGAGCGTCGAGGCATCCGGGATCGACCCTCGGTCGGCCGGGCAGCCATAGCCGCCGTAGATAGTAGGCCCGTTCAGCGTGCCGTAGAGCTCGTTGATCGGGACGGTCCAGCCGAACTCGCCGGCGTCGTACACCCCGCCGTCATCCGTGACCACCCTCGCGCGGTACGGCCCGAAGTCCTCGTCGGTGCCGATGAAGAACCGGTTGTCCGCGGTGAACTCGGCCTGGTGCGCGTTGCCCTCCGGCGTCAGCGCGATCCCGGTCTGCTCGAACAGCTCGGGGTCGATCGCGGCGTAGTCGGTGTCGTAGAGGAAGATCGGGCTCGCCGGGTTGGTGACGTCGAGCACCACGTAGCCGCCGTCCCAGTACGAAGCGATCATGATGCACTTGCCCGCGTAGGTGCCGGAGGTCATGCACTTGACCGTCATGTCGTGCAGGTCCGAGTCGGCCAGGTTGAGTGCCGGCTGGGCGACCTTGTAGTCGTTGAGGTTGAGCTCGCTGATGAGCCGCGGGCGCCGGGGGTTGGTGATGTCGTAGATGTCGACGTCGGAGAGATCTTCCTCGTCCTGGGTGACGAGGTAGGCGCTGTCGCTGCCGGGCGGCTGCCAGATGAACGCGCTGTGGGTCTGGTGGGCGTCCGATCCGGTCCGCTCGCCGAAGCCCTCCTTGAGCTTGATCGGCTTGAGCGGGTTGGTCACGTCGTACAACATGAACCCGCCCTTGTAGTTCTTGCCGCAGGCCTCCGCGTTCATCACGAGGATCTCGCCGCTGAACTTGGCCGTCTCGATGTGCTGTACCTGCATGCCCTCACCCGGGCGGGTGTCCTGCGGCATCGGGATGAAGTTGACCTCTACCGGATTTGCCGGGTCGGAGATGTCGATGACCCATGCGCCGGCATCGGGGGTGTTGACTCCGCCCTTTTCGGGGCCGGCGCAGTCTGGCTCGCCCCAGTTGGCGAGGTAGGCGTAGTTCCCGTAGGCGGCCACGTCGGCCACGAGGCCTTCGGTCTGTGTCACCTCGACCTGCCCGACGAG
>JACCUZ010000246.1 GCA_013698395.1 Sporichthyaceae bacterium | reverse complement strand
GGACCGACGACGGCGGTCACGACGGTGGCGACCGCGAGGAGGGCGACGCGGCGGCGCTGCGTGACCTGGGAATCGACCTGAACGACGTCCGCCGCAGGGTCGAGGAGCGCTTCGGCCCCGGAGCCCTCGACGAGGCGGTCAGACCTCGACGCCGTCTGCTCGACCGACTCCGGCCCGCCTGGCGCCGACCGCGCGCGCGTCGGTGCGGACGCGAGCACCGCCACGGCGGTCACATCCCGTTCACCCCGCGGTCGAAGAAGGCCTTGGAGCTGGCGCTGCGCGAGTCGTTGCGGCTGCGCAGCAAGGAGATCGGCGTGGGCCACCTGGTCCTGGGCACCTTGCGGACCGACGGTCTGGCCACCCTCGTGGTCACCCGCCTGGGGGTCTCGCCCGACGACGTACGCCGGGCCGTGCTCGAGCAGCTCGGCCGGGCTGCCTAGGTCTCCCCGTCAGCCGACGGCCTCCATCACCTCGTCGCTGACGTCGAAGTTTGCGTAGACGTTCTGCACGTCGTCGGAGTCCTCGAGCGCCTCGACCAGCCGGAACACCTTCTTCGCACCGTCCTCGTCCAGCGGCACGCTGACCGAGGGCAGGAACGAGGCGTCGGCGGAGTCGTAGTCGATGCCGGCGTCGACCAGCGCCGTGCGTACAGCAACGAGGTCGGTCGGCTCCGACACCACCTCGAACGCCTCGTCGAGGTCGTTGACCTCCTCCGCACCGGCGTCGAGGACGGCACCGAGCACGTCGTCCTCGGTGAGGCCGGGCGCCTTCGGGACGATCACGACGCCCTTGCGGTTGAACAGGTAGGACACCGAACCGGGGTCGGCCATCGACCCGCCGTTGCGCGTCAGGGCGATCCGCACCTCGGACGCCGCGCGGTTGCGGTTGTCCGTGAGGCACTCGACAAGGATCGCGACCCCGTTGGGGCCGTAGCCCTCGTACATGATCGTCTGGTACTCGGCTCCCCCGGCCTCGGCACCCGAGCCGCGCTTGACCGCCCGGTCGATGTTGTCGTTGGGGACCGAGGACTTCTTCGCCTTCTGCACCGCGTCGTAGAGGGTCGGGTTCCCGGCCAGGTCCCCGCCTCCCGTGCGGGCGGCCACCTCGATGTTCTTGATCAGCTTGGCGAACATCTGGCCGCGGCGGGCGTCGATGACCGCCTTCTTGTGCTTCGTGGTCGCCCACTTGGAGTGGCCGCTCATGAACGCTCCCTCACCATCTGCACGAACACCTCGTGGACCCGCCGATCACCGGTCAGCTCGGGGTGGAACGAGGTCGCCAGCAGGTGCTCGTACGTCCCGCCGCGGACCGCAACGACCTTACCGTCGGCCGGCCCGCCCTCCACGCGAGCGAGCACCCGAACCCCGTCCCCCACGTGCTCGACCCACGGCGCCCGGATGAACACCGCATGCAACGGGTCTGCCGGCTCCAGGCCCTCGAAGCAGACGTCGGCCTCGAAGGAGTCGACCTGGCGGCCGAACGCATTGCGGCGGACGACGACGTCGAGCCCGCCGATGGTCTCCTGTCCGGTGATGCCGTCCTCGATCGAGTCGGCCAGCAGGATCATGCCGGCGCACGAGCCGTAGGTCGGCAGGCCGGCGGCGACCCTGCGGCGCAGCGGCTCCAGCAGCCCGAAGGTCGCGGCCAGCTTGCCCATCGTCGTGGACTCGCCGCCGGGAAGGACCAGGCCGTCGACCGCGTCGAGCTCCTCGGGCCGGCGTACACGGACCGCCTCGACGCCCAGCGACCCCAGGACGTGCAGGTGCTCGCGGACATCGCCCTGGAGGGCGAAGACCCCGATGGTCACCGTCATGTGCTCGATCCCGTCAGCAGAGTGCAGCCCCCGGGGGGCGACTCGGGCGCACCGCCCGCTCGGGCTACCAGCCGCGGGCGGCCAGGCGCTGGTCGGCGGGGAGCGTGTCGAGGTTGATGCCGACCATCGCCTCGCCGAGGCCCCGGGACACCTTGGCGATCACGTCCGGGTCGTCGAAGAACGTGGTCGCCTTGACGATGGCCTCGGCCCGCTTTGCGGGGTCCCCGGACTTGAAGATCCCCGACCCGACGAACACCCCCTCGGCGCCGAGCTGCATCATCATGGCCGCGTCCGCGGGGGTGGCGATGCCGCCGGCGGTGAACAGTACGACCGGCAGCTTGCCGGTCTCGGCGACCTCCCGGACCAGCTCGACCGGGGCCCTCAGCTCCTTGGCGGCGGCGTAGAGCTCCTCGTCGGCCAGCGTTGTCAGCGACCGGATCTGCGAGCGGATCGAGCGCATGTGCCGGGTGGCCTCGACGACGTTGCCGGTGCCGGCCTCGCCCTTGGACCGGATCATCGCCGCCCCTTCGGCGAGCCGGCGCAGCGCCTCGCCGAGGTTGGTCGCCCCGCACACGAAGGGCACCGTGAACGACCACTTGTCGATGTGGTGGGC
>JACCUZ010000233.1 GCA_013698395.1 Sporichthyaceae bacterium | reverse complement strand
ATGTGCTGGTGACCTGAACTGCGCCAGCCAGCGCAGGAACGGCCAACCGATGTGACTGCCGTTGGGCTTTGGTCACGTCACCCGTAGGGGTCCATGCGTTCTTCGCCGGCCTGCTCAGACACATCTTCTTTGAGGACGGACTTCTCGGTGCCTGGCCGCCCACACCGGCTCAACCGGCTCACAACCATCTTCTCGACCACCGGGCTCTCACATGCGATATGACTGCGTGCTACCTCGTAATTGCACAACGCCGTTTCGGTGTGTCGTCGGCGGTACGACGGGTACAACCCACGCGTGCTGGACGACTCGCGGGTGCTCGCCGGGCGTTACCGGTTGGAGCGTCTGCTGGGGCGCGGCGGCATGGGCCAGGTCTGGCAAGCGCGCGATCAGATGCTGGGCAGGCCGGTCGCGGTCAAGGAAATCCGGTTTCCGGCCGGGCTCGGCGACGACGAGCGCGAGGTTCTCTGCGCGCGCACGATGCGCGAAGCCAGGCTGACCGCTCGGTTGAGCCACCCCGGCATCGTCACGGTGTACGACGTGGTGTCGGTGGACGGAAGCCCGTGCATCGTCATGGAGCTGGTGGCCGCGCCGAGCCTCGCTGACGTCATCGACGACCTCGGCGCGCAGGAACCGCAGCGGGTGGCCGCGATCGGGCTCGCCCTGCTGGCCGCACTCGACGCGGCGCATGCGGAGGACGTGGTCCACCGCGACGTCAAGCCGAGCAACGTGCTGCTCGCGGAGCGCGTGGTGCTCACCGACTTCGGCATCGCCACCAGTGAGAGCGATGCCACACTGACCGCGACTGGCCTCCTGGTCGGTTCGCCGACCTACATGTCGCCAGAGCGACTGCGTGGCCAACGGATCGGTCCCCCGGCTGATATCTGGTCGCTGGGTGCGACCTTGTACGCGGCGTTGGAGGCACATCCTCCGTTTCGGGCCGACACGACGATGGGCACCATCACCGCCGTACTCGCCGACGAGGCGCCCCTGCCGCGGGTCGGGGGCCCGCTGAAAGAGGCAGTCCTGGGCATGCTCGAGAAGGCACCGGATCGGCGCCTCACCAGCTTCGACGTGCGCCCGCTGCTGCGCCGCGCCGTCACGGTGCCGTCCCCTCCGGCGTCGTGGGTCGCGCCGGCTGGCGACACCACCACCATGCACCTGCCGCCCGTCACGCCCGTGATGGCGCCGTCGAAGGCATCAGACGGGCCGTTCAGCGACTTCTTCGGGTCTGCCGAAACACCGGACGTCCAGAAGCGGCCGCCGCGGCGGCCCGGTCGTCGCTCGCGCGCGGCCGCGCTGATGCTTGCGGCCCTGCTCGTGCTGGTCGCCGGAGGGCTGCTGCTGGCCAAGCAGCTCGCTGGCGACGACCCGGGCGCTACCACGGCCAGCGACGACGCGACACAACCACGTGGTGATGGCTCACCCGGCGCGTCGAGGACAACCGCTGGTGCCACGGCGACCCAGACGTCCCCCCCACCCGAACCCGGTGCGTCAGTGCCCGCCGGATACTCACTGGTCCGCGACGAGCTGAACTTCTCCGTCGCGATCCCGTCCGGCTGGACTCGGCGGCTCGTGGCGGAGACCCGCGTCGACTACGTCTCTCCCGATGGCACGATGTTCTTGCGGATCGACCAGCAGCCGCAGGCCGAACCCAGTGCGGAGCAGGCATGGTTGGCCGCCGAACCGGCGGTGGCTGCCCGACTGCCCGGCTACCAACGCATCCGGATCGATCCCGTTCCCTACCGTTACCCGGCGGCCGACTGGGAGTTCACCTGGCGAGGCAGCGGGGGCCGCATTCACGTGCTCAACCGCGGCATCGTGACCGACCCCCGCGGTTTCGCGCTCTACATGTCCGGCCCCGACGCGACATGGGAGGCGGAGAGCCTGCCGGTGTTCGAGGCAGCGGCGGGTTCGTTCCGCCCTCGCGGCTGATCTGCCGACGACCCCGGCGGGTGCTCGTTGGCGCGCTATCCCACGTTCACGTGGGATAGGGACACTTCCAA
>JACCUZ010000212.1 GCA_013698395.1 Sporichthyaceae bacterium | reverse complement strand
ACAGAGTCGATGATGCGCCAGCACTCCTCGGTCTCGTCGTCGCGCACCACGTATGTCGGGTCGCCCGCCAGTACGTCGCGTAGCATCCGGGCGGACGCGGGCAGGGGCTGCCGTGCCCGCGCAACCTCGAGCAGGACTGGTTCCACCTCGGGCATGCCTGAGGGTCCGGCAGCCTGCACCTCGAGGGTCATGCGGTCCGGTGCCATCTCCAGGCACAGGACAGCCGGTGCGCCCGGTAGTCCCCGGCCGCGTGGTGTCCGGAAGTGCAGAGCCACCCGGCGGCGTGGCCGACCGAGGGCCTTGCCCGCCCGTAGCACGAAGGGTACGTCGCGCCACCGCGGGGCGTTGACGCTCAGCTGCAGGCAGGCGTAGGTCTCGGTGTGCCGGCCCCGGTCGACGCCTGGCTCCTGGACGTAGCTGCACAGCGCCTGACCGTCGACTGCCCCGGCGGTGTAGCGGCCTCGCGCCGTCCGGGTAGCAACCTCGGAGGGTGTCAGCGAGGGGATCCGTCGCAGGACCGTCACCTTCTCGTCTCGCAGGCTGCGTTCGTCCAGCCTCGACGGTGCCTCCATGGCCACGATCGCCAGCACTTGGAGCAGGTGGCTCTGGATCATGTCCTTCAAGGCGCCTGTGCGGTCGAAGAACCCGGCGCGGCCAGCGACGCCTGTCGTCTCCTCCCACGTGATCTCCACGCGCTCGACGTGCTCCTGATTCCACAAGGGCTCGAAGATCGGGTTCGCGAGCCGTAGGGCCAGCAGGTCTTGCACCGTTTGGTGGTACAGGAAGTGGTCGACGCGAAAGACGTCCCGCTCGTCCACGACGGTGTGCAGCAGCCGGCTCAGCGCGCGCGCGGAGGCCACGTCCTCGCCGAACGGCTTCTCCACCACGATCCGGCTACCGGAGGCGATGCCGCCGGCCTTCAGCGCGTGCACGGCCGGTGCGTAGACCGCAGGCGGTAACGCGAGGTAGGCGATGACGGGTCCGGGCCGCAGCGCCGCTGTGAGGTCGGGGCGCCCGTCCAGGTCGGCCTGCAGGTAGTCCAGGCGACCCACGAGCGCGGCGCGGTCGCCGGCGTCGAGGCCTGGCACGTGGTCGGCCAAGGTCCTGGTGGCCAAGCAGCGATAGTCGTGGGTGCTCAGGGGCTCGCGCCCGACTCCCAGTACCCGTAAGGGCGACGGCAGACTGCCGTCGCCCAGGAGGTGGACAAGGGCCGGAAGCAGGTGCCGGGTCGCGAGGTCACCCATGGCGCCGAGCACGACGAGCCGGTCGATCACGCCGTCGTCCGGTTCGTTTGATCGGACCGCGGGAGGGACGCCGCGGTGTGCCGTAGCTCCGCTGGCAGGTGCAGCAGCCGTCGACAACTCGGACGCGAGACGGGTGGGCGGTTCGGCTCGATCCGGTTCGGCACAGACGTCAGTATGCGCGCCGACGCCTCGCGACCCGAACGCACGACTCGCTGCGGCGTACGCCTACCGTGTGACACGCTGCTCTCCACCCCGAACACACCAGGAGCGCACAGTGCACGGAGACGGCACGCCCTTTGCTGACGCGGTCATCCTTGCCGCTGGGGCCAGCTCGCGGATGGGGGGACCCGACAAGCTGCTCATGGAGGTCGGTGGGCTGCCACTCATCGCCTGGACGATCCGCGCCGCCGCGACGGCCGCGACTGTCCGCCGCATCATCGTCGTGGCGCAGGCGGACCGGGTGGACCAACTGGTGGACGAGCCATGGATCCGCGACGTCAACGCCACCGTCGTGGTCGGCGGCGCTCGCAGACAGGACTCCGTGGCGGCCGGCGTCGACGCGTCCGACTCCGAGGTCGTCCTGATCCACGATGGTGCCCGGCCATTGGTCACCGCCGGACTGATAGACCGAGTGGCAAGGGCCGCCCTGGTCCACGGCGCTGCCGTGCCGATCGTCGCCGTCCCTGAGAGCATGCGTCGGGTGGTCGACGGGCAGATCGTCGGAATTCTGGACCGTACGAACCTGTACCGGTCCCAAACCCCTCACGCCGCTCAGCGACTGCTTCTCCTGCAGGCGTACGCGACGCAGGATCCTCGCGGACCGGAGACGTTCATCGACGAGACGACGCTCGTGCAGTCCACCGGCATCGTGGTCTACACCGTGCTCGGCGAGCCGTCCAATCTCAAGGTGACCCTCCCCGGTGACGAGAAGCTGGCATTCGCCCTGCTCCAAGCACGCGCGAGCCGTTGAGCACGCGTGGGTCGTTGACAGCGCGCGGCGTGCCGGCCGTGAGCGATCAGACTTTCACGGCAAGCGACCCTCGCGGTCTGATGCAACGTGCGGAGGCTGCCACGATGCATTCCTCGGCGGGTCCGGGACTCAAGTTCGCGCTGTTGCAGGCCTGCGTGAACCGGATGCCCGCTCGCAACCATGCTGTGGTCACTGGATACCCCAGCGATGAGGGAAACAGTGTCGAGGTGGTGCGCGGGCTCGCACGCCGCCTTCCGGTCTACTGGCTGGTGGGCGACGAGCCTCGATCACTCGACTGGCTGGTGGCAGACGCTGCCGGAGCACACCAGGTTCGATGCCTGCGCAAGGACACTTTCGCGGCCTACTGGGCGTACGTCTGCGCACGCTACGTTTTCTTCACACATGGTTTATACGGTTCGCCGGAGCCTCCGCCGCACAAGGTGTTTGTCAACCTGTGGCACGGAGATGGCCCGAAGCGGCGCAATGGCTTCGCCACGGTGCGGTCCACCTTCGTGGTGAGTGGCACCCAGCTATGGGGAAAGCAGAGAGCTCGCAATTTCGGGGTCTGCGAGAATAACGTTCTGATCACCGGCAACCCTCGGGTGGACCAGTTTGCTCGACCGACCGATGACGAGGGCCTGCGCGCGCTGGGAATCGACCCGGGGAGACACTTCGTCCTCTGGTTGCCCACCTACCGGACGACCGAGTATCAGGGCAACCGCATCGGCAATCTGCGCAACTGGTCGGATGCGGACGAGCTGTCGGACTCGGCACGGGTCCGCGCGACGCTCACCCAGGTCGCGCACGATGCTCGTGCCATGGGTGTGACGCTTGCGGTCAAGCCGCATCCGTTGGACGCGGACAGGTTCGCCGACACCGGCCTGCACCTCCTCACCAATGCGGATCTTCGTGAGTCACACATCAGCCTCTACCAGCTCCTGGCGCGCACGCACGGTCTCCTCACCGACTACAGCAGCGTATGGACGGACTTCCTTGCCGTTGACCGGCCCATCGGCTTCTACTGCCCAGATCTCGATCGATACACCGATGGTCGAGGTCTGAACGTCGATAACTACCCTGCACTGCTTCCCGGACCGTTGCTGGACACCCCGGAGGAGTTCCGTACCTTCTTGCGCCACTGCACGAACGAACCGCAGGCGTCGAAGGCTCAGCGGGCCAGATCCATAGACCGCATCGGGGCCGAGACGCGCGGTGGCGCGACGGAACGTCTGCTGGACGCCGTGGGCATTCCGCTGCCCGGACAGCGGTAGGGCCGGCTCATGGGCGCATGTCATGTCGCAGACGGTCTCTCGTGGTGACGCAGGGCGAACGCGCACCACGGTCGGGCCGCCTCTCGCTGGTGGCCGCCACGGTGTGGTTCGGGCTGTCCTACGGTGGCGCAGTCTTGGGCTACCTGGCGGTGAATGCTTTCGCTGCGCGGCTGCTGCAGGACGAGTTCGGGTACTTCGTGCTCGCTGTGACCGCCTCGACGGTCTT
>JACCUZ010000196.1 GCA_013698395.1 Sporichthyaceae bacterium | reverse complement strand
TGCTCCTCCGGCTCGACGACGCGGCGCTCGCCCGGCGGCCACGCCTGCTGGCCCACGAGGCGCGCCACGCCACGCAGTACGCCTGGTGCCTGGGGCCGGGTCTGCTCCCGCTGTACCTGGTGGCGGCCGGCTGGTCCTGGCTGCGCTGCCGGGACTTCGCGTCGTACAACATGTTCGAACGCCGGGCCGGTCTGGCCGACGGTGGGTATGTCCGCCGCGTCAGCGGGGCATGATCGGCCCCATGACGGACCACGGCGGCTCGTCCCTGCTCGCCGCCTCCAACCGGGGGCCGCTCTCCTTCACCGAGGCCGATGACGGGTCGCTGCTCGCCAGCCGCGGCGGCGGCGGGCTGGTGACCGGGCTGTCCGGCCTCGGCAGCAGCGACGTGGTGTGGGTCTGCGCTGCGCTCTCCGACGGGGACCGCGCGGCGGCCAGACGGGCGCCCGGTGGCCGGCTCGACCGGGACGGACACGACACGGCCGGCGTCGCAGTGCGCATGCTCGACATCGACCCCGCCACGTTCCACCGCGCCTACAACTCCGTGGCCAACTCGACGCTGTGGTTCATCCACCACCTGCTCTACGCGGTGCCGACCGCCCCCAACTTCGACGCGGGCTTCCGCCGCGACTGGGCGTCCTACCAGGCGTACAACGGCGCGTTCGCCGACGCGCTCGCCAGCGACGCCGCGCCGGGCGCGCGGGTGCTGGTGCAGGACTACCACCTCACCCTCGCCCCGCGGCTGCTGCGCGAGCGGCGTCCCGACCTGCGCATCGCCCACTTCTCGCACACCCCCTGGGCGCCGCCGGACTACTTCCGGTTGCTGCCGCCGGAGGTCGCGCGCGACACGTTGCTCGGCATGCTCGGAGCGGACCATGCCGGGTTCCACTCACCGCGGTGGGCCCAGGCCTTCGCCCGCTGCTGCGCGGAGCTGCTCGGAGCGGAGACGGACGACGCCTCGGTGACCCATGACGGTCACACCACCAGGCTCGGCGTGCACCCGCTCGGCGTCGACGCGGAGGGGCTGCGCGAACGGTCCAAGCAGGACGACGTCGAGTCCCGGCTCACCGCGCTGCGCCGACGCCTCGGTGACCGGAAGGCGATCGTGCGGGTCGACCGCACCGAGCTGTCCAAGAACATCGGCCGCGGTCTGCTCGCCTACCGCGAGCTGTTGCGGCGCTATCCGCAGTGGCAGGGCAAGGTGACCCACCTGGCGTCGGCCTACCCCAGCCGGCACGACCTGCCGGAGTACCGCGAGTACACCGCGACGGTGCAACGGATGGCCGCCGAGGTCGAGGACGAGTTCGGCACCGAGGACTGGCGGCCGATCGTGCTCGACGTGACCGACGACTACGCCCGGTCGCTGGCCCTCTACCGCGTCGGGGACGTACTGCTGGTCAATCCGGTCCGGGACGGGATGAATCTGGTCGCCAAGGAGGTGCCGGTGCTGTCCGAGGACGGGTGCGTGGTCGTGCTGTCCACGGAGGCGGGGGTGGCCGACGAGTTCGGGGACGACGCCTTGCTGGTCAACCCGTTCGACATCTCCGGGACCGCCGATGCGCTGCACCGGGCGCTCTCGATGCCCGACGCCGAGCGGCGGGAGCGCACCGACCGGCTCGCCGCCGCCGCCTCAGCACTCCCGCCCGCGGACTGGCTCTCCGACCAGCTCGAGGCGCTGAGCGAGGCGGCCGTGTCGCGCTAGGAGTCGAGCTCCTCGAGGAGGGAGCGCAGCAGCGCGACGACTCCGTCCGGCCCGTCTACGACGAGGTCGGCGCGCTCGGCCAGGGCGCTCACCTCGGTCGAGCCGCTGCACACGAGCAGGCCAGGTACGCCGTGGGACCGCAGCTCCGCCACCGCGCTGAAGGCAGGCAGGTCACCAAGGTCGTCACCCATGAAGACGACCGCCGAGGGGTCGTGCTCGTCGGTCAGCGCACGCACGGCGTCCCCCTTGTCGCCGCCTGGGGGTCGCAGCTCGAGCACCAGCCGACCGGGCTCGACGACCAACCCGGTCTTGTCGGCCAGCGCCTCGAGCGGCCCCCTCAGCCGGTCGAACGCTGCGTGCGGGTCGGACGAACGCCGGGTGTGCACGGCCACGGCGCTGCCCTTGTCCTCGACCCAGGTTCCCTCCGAAGCGCCGGCCTCGGCAAGCAGACCCGGCAGTCGGTCGCGGACCGTTGCCAGGCCAGGGACCTCTTCCGGTGTGCTCACCCGCCCGTCCTCCCAACGTTGCTGCCCGTAGTGACCCAGGACGACGAGACCGGGCACGTCCGCCAGGCCGCCGTACTCCACCGCTACGGATGCGGGCCGGCCGGTCACGACCGCGACCCGCACCCCGTGAGCGCCCATGCGGCGCAACAGGTCGACCACCTCGGGGTGGGCCCGCGCCTGAGCGGGGTCCGGCACGATCGGCGACAGCGTGCCGTCGAAGTCCACTCCGAGCAGCGCGCGACCGGGCTCGGCGAGCAGCGCTGCCAGGCCGGCCCGACCCTCGTCGGTGGCCGGCGTCGGAACCGGCACGTCAGCCCGGGTAGGAGTCGGTGACCACCACGGTCAGCCTGGTCGTCGACAGGTTGCCGAAGCGTGGCCGCAGCCGGGGCTCGGTCGGCAGGTCCTTGGCCACCTCGAGCGCGGCGTCCTCGGTGCCCTCGGGGAAATAGACCGTGGTCTCCGGCACGACCCCGCGGAAGTTCCCCACCGCAGGGACGTCCCAGCCGGCGTTCCGCAGGCTTGTGGCCACCTCCCCCGCCAGCCCGCCGCGCGAGGTCTGGTTGAGCACGACGACCTCGACGTCAGCCGTCGGGGCCGCCTTGGTGGCGGACTTCCGCCGGGCCTTCACCGACGTGTCCGCGCCCGTCGTCGTCGCCGTCGCCGTCGGCGACGGCGTCGGCGTTGGGGTCGGCGTCGCGTTGGGTGTACCCGTCTCTGTCGGGCTGGACGCGGCGGCCGCCCGGTCGGGTCGACTGGGCTCTTCGGCCTGCCAGACGGCGAGCGCCGTGATCAGCGCGGAGACGGCGGCGACCGCGAGGAGCGAGGGCAGCAGGGCACCGACGACGGTGCGACCCCCGCGGTGTGCGCCGTGCCTGGTGCGCGTGGTGGTTCGGGTCATGTCGGAAGTCCAGGGTAGCGGGAAGCCGGTGCCGGCTGCCTCTCGATCAGAGCTCGATGCCGAGTCGGCGTGCCGAGCGCGCCCGCTGCCGCGCGGAACGCAGCCGGCGGAGGCGCTTGACCAGCATGGGGTCGGTGGCGAGGGCCTCCGGCCGGTCGATCAGCGCGTTGAGCACCTGGTAGTAACGCGTGGCGGACATTCCGAACAGCTCGCGGACGGCCTGCTCCTTGGCGCCGGCGTACTTCCACCACTGCCGTTCGAAGGCCAAGATCTCCTGGTCCCGTGGGCTCAGCTGCGACGTGCTGCCCGGGTGCGTCGGGTCGAACGCGTCCGCGGCGTCGCTGGCGTCCGTCGTGCCCATCGGCAGTCCTCGCTCGCTCGGGGGGTGTGATCGCAGTGCCGGCTGTGTCGGCCACATCGTAGGGCCGAATGACAGCCTTGTCATTCACCCTCGGTGGCCATCGCGTCCGCCCGTGCGAGGTCGGGCGGGGTGCCGCAGTCGATGGCCACCAGGTCGGCCCGGACCAGGTCCAGCAAGCCTTGGGAATGCAGCGCCCGCCATGACGCCTCGTAGAGCCCGGCTGGCGTCACCGGCAGGTCGCACACCGCTGACCAGGGCAGCAGCGCGGTGCCGACGTAACGCAGATCGTCGAAGTCGCCGGTGTTGCCGGCTTCGCCGGTCGGGACGCACAGCAGCCGCACGCGCTCGCCGTCCCAGCTCCGGACGAACCGGTCGAGCACGGCTGTGGCGGTGGGCGGGTACCACGCGTCGACGTTGGTGACCAGGGCAGAGCTCCCGTCGAGCCACTCGCGCAGCCGACCGAGAGCGCCGGCGGTCCCCAGAGGCACCGGCATCTCCACCGAGATGTGCAGTGGGCGCTCGACCGGATGCCTGGCGAGGTGGTCGAGGACCAGGTCGGCGTAGTGGTGGACGTTGACGGCCAGCTCGTCGACGTACGGCACGGTGCGCCGCACCGCCCACTCCATCAGCGGCCACCCGCCGACCAGGCACAACGCCTTGGGCCGGGTCAGCGTCAGCGGCCGGAGCCGGGTCCCAGCCCCCGCTGCCAGCACGACACCCTTCACCACCGACAGGCTCTCACGCCGGGAATCGCGACCCTACGCGTCGCGTTCTGTACGACATGCCTGCCGTAGTCGTCGACGACCTCCTGTCCCTGCCCCGCATCGCCCAGCCGGCTCCCACCGCCGCCCAGCGTCCCGTCGTCTCGGTCACGACCGCGCCGCATGGGTTCGAGGGTGAGGGCTTCCCCGTACGCCGCGCCTTCGCCGGCGTGGAGCAGCGGCTGCTCGACCCGTTCATCCACCTCGACCAGATGGGGGAGGTCGAGTACGCACCCGGTGAGCCGAAGGGCACGCCGTGGCACCCGCACCGTGGGTTCGAGACCGTGACCTACATGATCGACGGGGAGATGGCCCACCAGGACTCGCAGGGTGGTGGCGGGCTGATCAGCAACGGGGACACCCAGTGGATGACGGCCGGGGCCGGGATCCTGCACATCGAGACACCACCTGAGGCGCTCGTGCTGAGCGGCGGACTCTTCCACGGGTTCCAGCTCTGGGTGAACCTGCCGGCGGTCGCGAAGTGGAACCCGCCCCGCTACCAGGACATCCGCGGCTCCGCGGTGGGGCTGCTCTCGTCGTACGACGGGGGCGCCCTGGTCCGCCTCATCGCCGGGGCGTTGCCCGGCATCGACGTGACCGGGCCGGGTTCGACGTACACGCCGATCACGCTTGCGCACGTCACGCTCTCGGCTGGCGCCCGCGCCACGTTGCCGTGGCGCAGCGACTTCAACGCGCTCGTGTACTCCCTCGGCGGAGCCGGCAGCGTGGGGATCGAGCGACGGCCGCTGCGCGCCGGGCAGCTCGCCGTGCTGGGCGCAGGGGACCTGCTGACCGTCCAGGCCGACGACACCCAGGAGTCGCGCGCCCCCGAGCTCGACGTTCTGGTGATGGGCGGCCTCCCCATCCGAGAGCCGGTCGCGTGGTACGGGCCGTTCGTGATGAACACCGAGCAGGAGCTGCGCCAGGCGTTCGCGGACTTCCAGGCCGGCCGGCTGGGTCAGGCTCAGGCGTCGAAGTCGAGCACGACCTCGTCGGACACCGGGCGCGACTGACAGGCCAGCACGAACCCCGCCGCGAGCTCGTCGGGCTCCAGGGCGTAGTTGCGCTCCATCGCCACCTCACCGGAGACCAGTCGGGCGCGGCACGTCCCGCACACGCCGCCCTTGCAGGCGTAGGGCGCGTCGCTGCGCAGCGCCAGCACGGCGTCGAGGACTCGGATGCCGGAGCGTGGCACCTGCAGCGTGCTGGCCCGCCCGTCCAGGGTGACCGTCACGGTGCTCGTGCCCTCGGCCCGCTCGTCGTCGACCACCACTGACTCCCGAGGCGCCTCGCCCTCCACGTGGAAGAGCTCGGTGTGCACGTGCGAGGGGTCGACGCCGCGCTCAGCGAGCACCTCGCGGGCAGCCACCACCATCGAGAATGGTCCGCAGAGGAACCACTCGTCCACCGACGAGGCGTCGACGACCGTGTCGAGGAGTCGGCGCAGCTTGGTGGCGTCGAGACGGCCGGAGAACAGCTCGATCTCCTGCGGCTCGCGGGACAGGACGTTGACCAATTGGAACCGGGTGGGATGACGGTCCTTGAGGTCGGCCAGCTCGTCGAGGAACATCACCGATGCCGTCGTGCGGTTCCCGTACAGCAAGGTCACGGTGGAGTCCGGCTCCACCTCGAGCACCGTGCCGATGATGGAGAGCACCGGTGTGATCCCGCTCCCGGCGGCGAGTGCGCAGTAGTGCCGCGGCCGGGTCGGGTCCAGGTCGGTGGTGAACCGGCCGGTGGGCGTCATCACGTCGACCGTGTCACCGACCCGTAGGCGGGCTGTGGCGTGTCCGGAGAACGCGCCACCTGCGAGCCGCTTCACACCGATGCGCAGCCGACCGCTGGTGGCCGGCGCGCAGATCGAGTAGTTGCGGCGAACCTCCTCACCGTCGATCCGGGTCCGCACGGTCAGGTGCTGGCCGGGTGCGAAGGCGTAGTCCTGGCGCAGCGGCGTCGGCACCTCGAAGGTGATCGCGACGGCGTCGTCGGTGAGCTGCTCCACGGCGGCGACGTGCAGCGGGTGGAAGGTGCCGTGGCGCTTCGCGGCCTCGGGCTGCATCGCGTCAGATCGCCTTGACGTGGTCGAAGGGCTCGCGGCAGCTGTTGCACCGCCACAGCGACTTGCACGCCGTCGACCCGAAGCGGCTGAGCTGGGAGGTGTCCGGGCTGCCGCACTGCGGGCACCGCACCGACAGGGTCACCGACACTTGACCGGTCGGCAACGGGGGGGCGATGCCGTACTCCAGGAGCTTGCGGCGGCCCTCTTCGGAGAGCCAGTCGGTGCTCCAGGCCGGGGCCAGCACCCGGCGTACGACGACGTCGGCGAAGCCGGCATCCCGCACAGCCCGCGCCACGTCGCGCTCGATGACCTCCAGCGCCGGGCAGCCGGAGTACGTCGGCGTCACAGTGACCGTCACCCGGCGCCCCTCCACGACGACGTCGCGCAGCACGCCCAGGTCGGCGATGGTGAGCACCGGGAGCTCGGGGTCGAGCACCGCTGCTGCGGCCGACCGGGCCCGCTCAAGTTCCGTCACCATGTCGCGCCCGGGTGCGAGCGATGGAGGTGCTGCATCTCGGCAAGCAGGAAACCGAACGACTCGGTGTGGATGCCCCGACGACCACCCGCCGGCAGCATGGGACCGCCCTCCGGTCGGGTCAACGTCGCCTCCTGGAGCACCGAGTCGACGTGGGCGTCCCACTCCGGGCGCAGGGCGCTGACGTCGACGGCGACACCGTCAGAGGCGAGCCGCTGCTCGAGCTCGTCGGTCGTGAAGAGCTCCGCGACGTAGGGCCAGACCCGCTCGAGCCCCGACTGCATGCGTCGGTGGGACTCGTCGGTGCCGTCACCGAGGCGGAGCACCCACTGGGTGGCGTGGTCCCGGTGGTAGCTGACCTCCTTGACCGCCTTGCCGGCCACCCCGGCCAGCGTCTCATCGGCCGACGAGGTGAGCCGCTGGTGCAGCGCCAGCTGCCAGGTCGAGAAGCACAGCTGGCGGGCCATGGTGACGGCGAAGTTCGAGTTGGGGAGCTCGGCCAGAGCGACGTTGCGGAAGTCGCGCTCGTCGCGAAGGTAGGCGAGGTCGTCCTCGTCTCGGCCCGCGCCCTCCACCTCGCCTGCATAGCTGAGCAGCGTCCGGGCCTGGCCGAGCAGGTCGAGGGCGATGTTGGCCAGCGCGACGTCCTCCTCGAGCTCGGGGGCGTTGGTGATCCAGCCGCCGAGCCGTTGGGAGAGGACGAGGGAGTCGTCGCCGAGCCGCAGCGCGTAGGTCGCGAGATCGGGCAGCGTCGCGACGCTCACAGGTGCTGGACCTCGGCGGGGACGTCGTAGAACGTCGGATGGCGGTACGCCTTGTCGGCTGCCGGGTCGAAGAACGCGTCCTTCTCGTCCGGGCTGCTGGCGACGATGGCGGCAGCCGGCACGACCCAGATCGAGACGCCTTCGCTGCGGCGGGTGTAGACGTCACGGGCGTTGCGCAGGGCCATCGCCGCGTCGGGGGCGTGCAGGCTGCCGACGTGCTGGTGGGACAGTCCGCGGCGGGACCGGATGAAGACCTCCCACAACGGCCAGTCGCGCCGCTTACTCATGCGGCACCCGCGGTGCTGCTAACTCGACGGTGCTTGTCGGCGTACGCGGTGGCGGCCTCGCGCACCCAGGCGCCCTCCTCGTGCGCGCGTCGGCGGCGCTCCAGTCGGACGGCGTTGCACGGCCCGTTGCCATTGAGAACAGCGAAGAACTCCGACCAGTCGATGTCACCGAAGTCGTGGTGACCGCGCTCGGCGTTCCAGCGGATCTGGGGATCGGGCAGGGTCAGGCCGAGAACCTCCGCCTGCGGCACGGTCATGTCCACGAACTTCTGGCGCAGGTCGTCGTTGGAGAACCGCTTGATCCTCCAGGCCATCGACTGCGCGCTGTTGGGCGACTGGTCGTCAGGGGGCCCGAACATCATCAGCGACGGCCACCACCACCGGTCGACTGCGTCCTGGGCCATCGCGTGCTGGGCCGCCGTGCCACGGGAGAGGGTGTGCAGGATCTCGAAGCCCTGCCGCTGGTGGAAGGACTCCTCCTTGCAGATCCGCACCATCGCCCTCGCATAAGGGCCGTAGGAGCAGCGACAGATCGGCACCTGGTTGACGATCGCCGCCCCGTCGACGAGCCAGCCGATGGCTCCCATGTCGGCCCAGGTGAGGGTGGGGTAGTTGAAGATCGAGGAGTACCTCTGCTTGCCCTCGTGCAACAGGTCGAGCAGCTCGGCGCGGTCGACGCCGAGGGTCTCGGCGGCACCGTAGAGGTAGAGCCCGTGGCCGGCCTCGTCCTGCACCTTGGCCATCAGGATCGCCTTGCGCCGCAGGCTCGGGGCGCGGGAGATCCAGTTCCCCTCGGGCTGCATGCCGATGATCTCGGAGTGCGCGTGCTGCGCGATCTGGCGGATCAGCGTCCTGCGGTAGGCCTCGGGCATCGCGTCGCGCGGCTCGATGCGCTCGTCGGCGTCGACCAGGGTCTGGAACTCGTCCACATGGGCAGACTACGCCCAGGATGTGACACAGTCCACACCGTTCTGCAACGCACTGTCACACGAGAAGCGGGATCGCATGGAGAGCTACGAGCGGGACACCCGTTACCTTTCCGACCGGATCACCGAGGACGGCCGGGAGGGTTGGCCGGTGGAGCCCGGGCGCTATCGCTTGGTGGTCAGCCGCGCCTGCCCCTGGGCGAGCCGGGCGGTGATCGTCCGAAGGCTGCTAGGGCTGGAGGACGCGCTGTCGATGGGCGTCGCCGGGGCGACGCACGACTGGCGCAGCTGGCAGTTCGACCTCGACCCAGGCGGCAAGGACCCGGTGCTGGGCATCTCCCGGCTTCGCGAGGCCTTCGAGAAGAGGCAACCGGGCTATGAGCGCGGGATCACGGTCCCGGCGATCGTCGACGTACCGAGCGGAAAGGTGGTGACCAACGACTTCCCGCAGATGACCCACGACCTGTTCACCGAATGGCGCCCCTACCACCGCGACGGCGCGCCTGACCTCTGGCCCGAGCCGCTTCGGGATGAGATGACCGAGGTGATGGACGTCGTCTACCACGACGTCAACAACGGGGTCTACCGGGC
>JACCUZ010000191.1 GCA_013698395.1 Sporichthyaceae bacterium | reverse complement strand
GAACGTCAACCGCGGTCGCGCCGGTGGCGCTCCCCGCCGCGACCTGACGCGTCGGGCGGCCCGTCGCAGCTCGGCGGGTGGTGGTCGGCGTACCCCCGCCAGCCCTGCGTGCGGCCACCCGCTTGGCGAGGGCGTGCATCGCCGGTTCACGCTCCTTGAAGCCTGCCAATAACGGCGTGGCGATGAAGATGGAGGAGTACGTACCGGCCGCGACACCGACGAACAGCGCCAGTGCCAGGTCCTTGAGCGGCCCGACCCCCAGCAGGACGACGCCGGCGAAGAGGATCGCGGCGATCGGGAGCAGCGCGATGACCGAGGTGTTGATGGAGCGCACCAGCGTCTGGTTGAGCGCGAGGTTCGCAGCCTGGCTGTAGGTCATCCGGCTGCCGCCCGCGAGCCCCTGGGTGTTCTCGCGCACCTTGTCGAAGACGACGACGGTGTCGTAGAGGGAGTACCCGAGGATGGTGAGGAACCCGATGACGCTCGCCGGCGTGACCTCGAAGCCGACCAGGGAGTAGATGCCGACGGTGATGACCAGGTCGTGCACCAGCGCCAGGATCGCCGCGAGGGCCATCTTCGGCTCGAAGTACAAGGAGAGGAACACGACCAGGCCGAGCAGGAAGAAGACCAGGGCCCGGAGCGCCTTGGTGGAGATGTCCTGGCCCCAGCTCGGGCCGATGAACTGGGTGCTCACGTCGTCCCGGCTGACCTCGAAGCGGTCGGCGAGGCTCTGCTGCACCTCCTGCAGCTCCGCTGAGGTGAGCTTCTCGGTCTGCGCGCGGACGGAGTCCGGTCCGACGCTCTGCACCACGATCTCACCGTCGACGATCGAGCGGACCTCGTCCTGGACCGCCTGGGTGGTGACGGTCGGCGACGCGACGCGGAACTCCGCGCCGCCGCGGAACTCGATGCCGAGGGTGAGCCCGTTCCAGATCAGGGAGGCGACGGAGAGGGCCAGCAGCAGGCCTGAAATGACGTACCACCGCTTGCGCAGCGCGACGAAGTCGTAGGAGACCTCGCCGCGGTAGAGCCGGTTGCCGAGCGTTCCGAGGCGGGACATCAGGTCTCCGTTACGGGGTTCGCGGCACTCGGTCGACGACGGCCCGCTGCTGGGGTGGTCAGGGTCCGCCGTGGTGCGCCGAGATGCTCGGGATCCAGGCCGGACAGCTTGTGCCCGTTCCCGTAGAACTTGGTGCGGGCGAGCATGGTCACCAGGGGCTTGGTGAACAGGAACACGACCGCGAGGTCGATCACGGTGGTCAGGCCAAGGACGAAGGCGAAGTTGGCGACTCCACCGACCGAGAGCAGGTAGAGCACCACGGCAGCGAGCAACGACACGAAGTCTGCGGCCAAGATGGTACGTCGGGCCCGGACCCAGCCGGTCTCCACCGCGACGCGCAAGGTCTTGCCGTCGCGCACCTCGTCGCGCAGCCGTTCGAAGTAGACGACGAAGGAGTCGGCCGTGATGCCGATGGCCACGATGAGACCGGCGACGCCGGCCAGGCTGAGCCGCAGCCCGATCTGCCAGCCGAGCAGGGTCACGGCGCCGTAGTTGAGCAGACCGGCGACGATCAGGCTGGCGACGGTGACCAGTCCCAGGCCGCGGTAGTACAGCAGGGAGTAGACGACGACCAGCACGAGGCCGATCAGGCCGGCGATGACGCCGGCGCGCAGCTGCTCGCCACCGAGGGTGGCCGAGATCTCCTGGACCTCCCCGGGGTCGAAGGTCAGCGGGAGCGCGCCGTACTTGAGGACGTTGGCCAGGCTGGTCGCCTCGTCCTGGGTGAAGTTG
This sequence comes from Sporichthyaceae bacterium, assembly GCA_013698395.1. GTDB lineage: Bacteria > Actinomycetota > Actinomycetes > JACCUZ01 > JACCUZ01 > JACCUZ01. The sequence goes on along the minus strand of JACCUZ010000191.1, from coordinate 3,171 downwards.
CCGGTGATGCGCGCCTGGCCGCCGGTGATCGGCTCGTTGGTCGTCGGTGCCGACACCACCAGCCCGTCGAGGACGATCCCGAAGCGGTTGAGGTCGCCGGTCTCGGCCGCCAGCCGGCGGGTGATCTCGGCGAACTTGCGCTTGCCCTCGCCGGTGAAGTCGAGCTGAACCTGCCAGCCGCCGGTGGCGACGCCCTGGGCGTTGGTGTCGAGACCGGCATTGGCGGTGTCGACGTCGGTTCCGAGGACCTCGGCGGGCCCGAGCGCGAACTTCTCGATGCCGTCTTCGTCGCAGGTGACCAGCGGCTTGTCCGGGTCGTCGGCGCCGGGCCGGCGCAGCGACTGGCGGACCTGCTCGGGCTCGGTGCAGTCCAGCTCGGCGAACTGCTTCTGCAACGCGGGGGTGAGCGCTTCGATGCCCGTGACCGGGGCGCCGGGCTTGCCGGTCGCCTCCGGCGTAGGCGCGGGGGTAGGACTCGCGGAGTCGCTCGGCGAGTCGCCCGCGGCGGTCGGGCTGGGGCTCGACGCCGCGCGCAGCGCCTTGGGCAGGACGCGGTTCTCAGTGGATTCCGACGGGCTGGCCGCCGGTGATCCGGTGGCCGACGGCGAAGAGGAGGCCGTGCCCTTACCCTTCCCGTTGCCGTTGCCCTTGCCCTTGCCGGTCCCGCTTGGCGACGGCGTCGCCGTCGGTGACGAGCTCGGCGACTGGGTGGGGGTCGGGGCACCGGCTCCGCTGAGCAGCACCTGGCGGAACCGCAGCTCCGCGGTCTGCTGGACGGTCGCCAGGATCGACTTGTCCTGCTTGCCCGGGATCGAGATCACGATGTTGTTGCCGGCGGTGGTGACCTCGGACTCAGCGACCCCGAAGCTGTCCACCCGGTTGCGAATGATCGACACTGCCTGGTTCAGTGCGTCATCGGTGATGCTGCCGGCCTCGCCGGGGGCGAGCCGCGGCGTGAGGATGACGCTGGTGCCGCCCTCGAGATCCAGGCCGAGCCGGGGCCGGTACTTCTCGCCGACTCCGAGCCGGTCCTCGCCGATGGCGTCCGGAGCGGCCACCCAGATCAGACCGAACATCAGTGCCGTGAGCACACCGAGGACGGCGAGGATGCGTCCTGGCCTGGACGTGTTGGGGGTCGCCACTGAGCTCTCTCTTCTGGTGCCGGTGTGGTCGGTTACCGGGAGGTCTGGTCGCTGTTGCCGCTGTCCGGCCGCTTCGCCGAGGGCGGCGGGTCTGCGAGGTCGTCCTCGCTGAGCGGCACCGCGCTGTCCTGGCTGACGACGCGGGCCACGGCGCCCTTGGCGAAGCGGACCGAGGTGCCAGGGGCCACCTCCAGGGTCACCACGTCGTCCTCAACGGAGGACACCCGGCCGTAGATCCCGGACGCGGTGAGCACCTCGAGGCCCGGCGCCAGCTGCTGCTGCAGCTCGAGGGTGGCGCGCTGGCGAGCCCGCGACGGTCGGATGATCAGAAAGTAGAAGGCGACCAGGATGAGCGCGAACGGGAAAACGGCGCTGACGGTCTCCACGGGGACACGGTCCTTCCGGAACGGGGTTTGCGGCCGGACAGACGTGGCCAGACCGCGCGGGAGTCTACCTGGCCGGAAGGCTCAGCCCCCTGATCTGCCGGGCCCGGCCACGTCACTTGAGAACAGGTCAGGCGGCGCATGCCCCGTGCCCGGCGGCGGCCGCAGACCCAGGTGGGCCCAGGCGGCCGGGGTAGCGACCCGACCGCGGGGTGTCCGGGCAAGCAGGCCGATGCGTACGAGGAACGGCTCGGCGACCTCCTCCACGGTCTCGCGCTCCTCCCCCACCGCGACCGCCAGCGTGGACGCGCCGACCGGTCCCCCGCCGAAATGGCCGACGAGCGCCTTGAGCACCGCGCGGTCGAGGCGGTCCAGGCCACGCTCGTCCACCTCGTAGACGAGCAGCGCCGCCCGGGCCACCTCCCGGGTCACGATGCCGTCGGAGCGCACCTGCGCGAAGTCGCGGACCCGGCGCAGCAGGCGGTTCGCGATCCGCGGAGTGCCTCGCGAGCGACCGGCTACCTCGGTGGCGCCGTCGGTGGTCAGCGGCACACCGAGCAGCCTGGCGGACCGGGTCAAGACCTTCTCGAGGTCGCTCGGGTCGTAGAAGTCCATGTGGGCGGTGAAGCCGAACCGGTCGCGCAGCGGGCCAGGCAGCAGCCCGGCGCGCGTGGTGGCTCCAACCAGGGTGAACGGTGGGATCTCCAGCGGGATGGCCGTGGCTCCCGGGCCCTTCCCGACGACGACGTCGACGCGGAAGTCCTCCATCGCCATGTACAGCATCTCCTCGGCAGGCCGGGACATCCGATGGATCTCGTCGAGGAAGAGCACCTCCCCCTCGGTGAGGCTGGACAGGATCGCCGCCAGGTCGCCCGCGTGCTGGATCGCCGGCCCGCTCGTGATGCGCAGCGGCGCCTGCATCTCCGCCGCCACGATCATCGCCAAGGTGGTCTTCCCGAGACCGGGTGGGCCGCTGAGCAGTACGTGGTCGGCGACCCGGCCGCGACGGCGCGCCGCCTCCAGGACGAGACCGAGCTGCTCGCGCACCCGATGCTGGCCGATGAACTCGTCCAGGGACCGCGGACGCAGGGCGGCCTCCACGGCGCGTTCGTCCTCGCCGCCGGTGCCGACGAGGTCAGCGTCGACCACCCGCTCGACATGGGTCGCCCCGGTCATGCGCGGCTCAACGAACGGAGGGCCGTCTTGAGCAGCCCCGCCACGTCGGCGGTGCCGCCCTCGGCGACGCTGCGCTCGGCCTCAGGCGCCACGACGGTCAGGGCCTCGTCAGCCTCCCGGGCCGACCATCCCAGGCCGAGCAGGGCACCGTGCAGCTGCTGGCTCCACGCCGGAGCGGAGGGGACAGCCTGCAGCGCCCGGGCCGGCGTACCTCGCGTCGCTCCGAGGCGATCCTTGAGCTCGAGAACGATCCGCTGGGCGCCCTTGCGGCCGACCCCGGGCACTTGGGTGAGCGCGGCGAGGTCTTCCGTGGCGACCGCCTGGCGTAAGGCGTCGGGGCTGTGGACGGCCAGCATCGCCTGCGCGAGCCGGGGCCCGACCCCGCTGGCGGTCTGGAGCAGCTGGAAGACCGTGCGCTCGTCGTCGTCGGCGAAGCCGTACAGCGTGAGGGAGTCCTCGCGCACGACGAG
>JACCUZ010000136.1 GCA_013698395.1 Sporichthyaceae bacterium | reverse complement strand
CCGCGACATCGCGTACGTCGACGAGGCCCTCGAGCAGGCCTGGGAGTCGCGACGTCCCTATGGCGCGCCGGACTGGGAGGTCGAGGGCTGGGTGACGAGCTATCTCGCTGTGGCGGCAGGCGAGCTGGCGGTGGCGAGTGACACGGTTCGCCGGCTCACCGGGCACGAGCCTCTTGACCTGGGGGGCTCGTCGAGCGTGACCCGTCGCTGGTGGAGGGCCTGCTTCGCGCCTGAGCTGGCACCAGGCCGGCATGGCCGTCATGAGGCGGTACCGTCGACGCGTGCCGGCACCGGCACGCACCGGCGGGGTCGCCTAGTGGCCGATGGCACGCGCCTTGAAAGCGTGAAACGGGCAACCGTTCGTGGGTTCGAATCCCACCCCCGCCGCCGTTGTGTGAGGCAATTGCGCTGGCCAGCGCCATGAGTGGTTGGCTATCGAGCCGGGAGCACCCTCCGCCGTCGCAAGTCGGGAAGTGCCCAAAGGCTGAATAACGCCTCGAAATCGTCCGGGTCAATAGGCTGGACCCCACGGATGACGTAGGAAGCCCGTGCTCATGGGTGCGCGCGATTCCGGTCCCCACCGCCGTGTTCGCCGCATCCGAAGTCTGGGCGGGCGGCGACGGCACCAGCCGGCCACTGGTCGAGCGCATCGATCGCGCCGAAGCCGAGCTGGCCGACCTCCTCGCCCGACGCCCGCAGGCGGCCTCTGTAGACCCGTTCGAAACCCCCACGCCGTTCGAAGAGATGCTGCGCGCCTTCTGACCAGGTGGGACGCTCACCGTTGGTTCCACGGATACCACGTCAGGGATCGGCTACCGCGTCGACATGCGACCAGAGAGGCTCTCCCGAGATGATCACCACCACTCCTGACCCGGCCGCGTTGGACGCCGAGCGTGCCCGCATCCGTGCCACGCACCTGAAGGCGGTCGGCGAGCGTCCGCAGTCCACCGCGCGCGGCTTGCACCACACCGCGCTGATCAGCAGCGATGTGGAGCGGACCGTGCAGTTCTACCAGGAGGTACTCGGCTTCCCCCTGACCGAACTGATCGAGAACCGCGACTATCCCGGCTCGTCACACTTCTTCTTCGACATCGGCAACGGCAACCTCCTCGCCTTCTTTGACTTCCCCGGCCTAAGTGTTGGCCCCTACGCCGAGGTCCTCGGCGGGCTGCACCACCTTGCCATCAGCGTCGAACCCGACCGCTGGCAGCGACTGGTCGAGCAGCTCACCGCGGCCGGCGTCGAGCACGAGGTGCACAGCGGGGTCTCGGTGTACTTCCGCGATCCCGATGGTGCCCGCATCGAACTGATCGCTGACCCCCTCGGCGAGATGTACGGCCACCAGGTGCTCTGATCGGCCTCACCGGCTGTCCCGCCAGCCAAGGCGGGCACAGGGCCGTACTCGTCACATGCTGATGATGATCTTTCCTAGAGCCTGACCGGTCTCCAGATACCGGAGGGCTTCGGGCACCTCGTTCAAGGAGAACGTCCTGTCGACGATCGGCGTGAGCTCTCCCGCTTCCAGGTGCCCCTTCAGGACAGCCATCGAGTCCTTCTTGGCTGGCAGCCTGAAGTTAATGGCCGGCAGCTGACTGATGAACGGCGACATCGCAACCAGTCCGAGAACACGCGGCAGGCTGCCCAACCACCGGCCCGCCGCATCACCGAAACCGTCGTGCCCGATGAGCACGTAGGACCCGTCGGGAGTCAGGGCGCGTCGGCATTCCCGGAAGGGGCGGTTCCCGGGGACATCGAAGATCAGGTGGTAGCTCTGGTCGGCTCGGGTGAAGTCCTGCTGGGTGTAGTCGATGACGTGGTCGGCGCCGAGCGAGCGGATCATGTCCAGCTTTGCCGTGGCGTCGACGCCGGTCACGGTCGCTCCCGGTGCCTTTGCCAGCTGTACCGCGAAGGCCCCCACGCCACCCCCGGCGCCGTTGACCAGCACTCGTTGTCCGGCTGAAGTCGTCCCTGCCGAAGGTTGTGCAGGGCGATGAGCCCTGAGGTGGGCACGGCCGCTGCCTGCTCGAACGTGATGTTGCCGGGTTTGAGCGCCAGGGCGTCCTGGGGGACGGACACGTACTCGGCGTAGGCGCCCCCGTTGTGCCACTGATAGCCCGTGACGGTCTCGCCGAAGACCTCATCCGATGGCTGGAACTGCGTCACGTTCGGGCCCACCGCCTCGACCTGCCCCGCCACGTCAGTTCCCGGCACGTGGTACTTCGGCCTCCGCAGGCCCGACCCCATGAGGCGCAGGACGTAGGGGCGGCCGCTCACGACATGCCACACATCTGGGTGGAGGGAGGCGGCGCGAACTCGCACGAGCACCTCGTCGTCCCCGACCACAGGCACGTCGACGTCTCGGACCTGGAGCAAGTCCGCTGACCCGTACCTGTCCTGCACGACCGCCCTCATGATGGGACCGTACGCTCGGCGTCCACCCTGTTTAGACAACCCAGATGCAACACCGTGTCAGCGGCAGAAGTGCGTCTCACGTAAAACACGCATGGTCGGCTTGCCGCGCGAGGTTGAGCGCCTGACCCGCAACCACGATCCCCAATGCTCGCGAGAGCGACAGCCGGCGAGATCCGGCACGAGCGAGCTTCCTTCAGGTCCCCCCACGCGGCGGAATGCCACTAGGCCATTCGTTCGTCGCCGTCAACGCGGCCCAGGCTGCATAGCCGTACGCCGGAGCTGGTGCGACGGGTGTGGCAGCGCCGGGTGGCGCAGACGCCACATCCGCACCGGTTGTGTCCGGGGGTCGGTTGGGCGGGGCAGGGGACGCTGAGTCACGCGGAGGGCGACGCGAACCATACGGTCCGCTTCTCCCACAAACCCGGACCGAGACGGCGCCCGGAGCAGACGACAATGGCTAGCTGCGGAGGACCGTCAGCGGTGTAGTAGCGCGGCAGTCCTCTCTCCGCAAGCACCTCGACGCGCTCCGTCACCCGGTAGCACAGTCGCGCCTCGACGCCCCGCACGACGATCTGGTCACCGCGCCGCAGGCCGGCGAGCAGCTGGTTACCGAGCGCGCTGCCGTCGGGCCAGGTGTGCGCATTGAGCAACACGTTCCCGGCCGGGTCGCCGGGACGGATGCCTTGCTCGCGGTCCCAGGCGAAGACGGACTTCCCGGCGTCCGTAAGGGGAGGAATGCCGGGCACTCCGTTGGCGTCGCGCGGAGGCGTGACCACGGAGGCGCGCCTTGTGATACCGGGGACGCTGATCGTCCGAGGGCGGAAGGCGCGCGCGGCGTTGTCGCATGTGGTGCGAAGCGTCGAGGGCGGCAGGGGCGACGAGGAGGGGAGGGGTGACGTGGAAGCGGCAGGCGCGACCTGTCCAGCGGGGCTGGGAAGCCGTCGAGCGCCCTGTGGCTCGCCGCCACCACCGGGTCGAACCAGCCAAGCCACGCCGACAGCGACGATCACTGCCAACACGACGGCCACCGCCCGCTTCACCGGCTGCTCAAGCGTTTCCTCGTCCCCCAGAGTGATCCTGCCTTCGACGCTACCCGAGAATTCCTGATCAGGCTCGGCCCATCGGCACCCATGGCCCGTGCACGCTGTCGCCGTCCTCGACCGGCTCGAACACGTTGCCTTCGGTGGGAGGGGTCGACTGGCGGCCGAGGCCGAACCATCGCATCAACGGAGAGACGAGTACGTCGAACACGGCCGGCGCCGCGGTGAACCCGATGCGGGCGACCCGGTTGGCCAGGCCGACCTCGAGCCGGTCCCGTGGATGGTCCGCGACCCGCACGATCGCGCGAGCGACCTTCTCCGGCTGGTCGACCGGCGGCGGTGGGCTGCCGAGCCGGCCGGCGTAGGTCGCTGCCTGCAGGTAGATCGGCGTATTCACCGCTCCTGGCGACACCACGCAGACGTGGATGTCCGGGTGCGGCCGGTTCTCGATGGACAGCACCCGGCCGAGCCCGCGTACCGCCCACTTCGACGTGACGTACGTGCCCATGAACGGGGTGGCGATCTCGCCGAGCAGCGACCCGAGCAGGATCAGCGTCCCGCGGTCGCGGCCGCGGAAGTGGCGCAGTGCCGTGCGGGCCACGTTGGCCGTGCCGTGCACGTTGGTGTCGATCACCTGCCGCCACACGCGCGAGGGCACGTCCTCGAACCTGCCGTACGCCATGACCGCCGCGGAGTGCACCCAGATGTCGACCCCGCCGAACCGCTCAACCGCCTCCGCCGCCAGCTGGTCGACCGCCGCCTCGTCGACCACGTCGACCGACATGACGAGCGTGTCGGCCGCGCCCAGCTCGAGGCACTCCTTCTCGGCCCGGCGCAGCGCCTCCTCCCCGCGGGCCGAGAGC
>JACCUZ010000125.1 GCA_013698395.1 Sporichthyaceae bacterium | reverse complement strand
CCGGCATCGGTGTGCTCTGGGGCCGCAGGGACCTCCTCGAGGTGCTGCCGCCGTTCCTCGGCGGCGGAGAGATGATCGAGATGGTGACCCTGGCGTCCTCGACGTACGCCGGGCTGCCGCACAAGTTTGAGGCCGGCACCCCGCCGATCGCGCAGGCGGTCGGGCTCGGGGCGGCCGTGGACTACCTGACGGGTCTGGGCATGGAGGCGGTGGCGGCCCACGAGCACGCCATCACCGCGTACGCCCTGGACCGCCTGCAGGCCATCGACGGCCTGCGCATCATCGGACCGCGAACGAGCGAGGACCGGGCCGCCGCGATCTCCTTCGCCCTCGAGGGAATCCACCCCCACGACGTCGGCCAGGTCCTCGACGAGATGGGCATCGCGGTCCGGGTGGGTCACCACTGCGCGCGCCCGGTGTGCCAGCGGTTCCGGGTGCCGGCGACGACCCGCGCGTCGTTCTACATCTACTCCACGATGGCCGAGGTCGACGCGCTGGGCGACGGGCTGGAGCGGGTCAAGCGGTTCTTCGGACCGTCCGGCGGTGCCCTGTGAAGCTCGAGTCGATGTACCAGGAGATCATCCTGGACCACTACCGCCGCCCGCACGGCAAGGGCCTGCGCGAGCCGTTCGACGCCGAGGTGCACCACGTCAACCCGACGTGCGGTGACGAGGTCACCCTGCGGGTGGCGTTGGACCGCGCCGCTGGAGTGGCGGCTGGCAGTGGCGCCGGGGACGAGATGACGGTGCGTGACGTGTCCTACGACTCGCTCGGCTGCTCCATCTCGCAGGCGTCGGTGTCGGTGATGACCGACCTCGTCGTGGGACGCACCGTTCGAGAAGCCACCTCCGCCTACGACGCGTTCCTCACCCTGATGCGGGCGCAGGGTGACACCGCGACGGTGACCGGCGAGCTCGAGGACGTGCTCGAGGACGCGGTGGCGTTCGAGGGTGTGTCGAAGTACCCCGCACGCATCAAGTGCGCCCTTCTGGGCTGGATGGCCTGGAAGGACGCGACGGCCCGGGCCGTCGCCGGCGCATCGCAGGACCCCGCCACTGACGGTGACATGACGACGGAGGAGAGCGCATGAGCGAGACCGCTACCGCGACCGACAGCGGCCAGCCCGGCATCGCGAAGGTAGAGGACGTGGAGGAGGCCATGCGCGACGTGGTCGATCCCGAGCTGGGCATCAACGTCGTGGACCTCGGGCTGATCTACGGCGTCCACGTCGACGACGACAATGCCGTCACCCTGGACATGACGCTGACCTCGGCGGCGTGCCCGCTCACCGACGTCATCGAGGACCAGACGAACTCCGCGCTCTCGGGTCTGGTCAAGGAGACCCGCATCAACTGGGTGTGGATGCCGCCGTGGGGACCTGACAAGATCACCGACGAGGGTCGCGAGCAACTGCGGGCGCTCGGCTTCAACGTCTGAGCGCGGTCAGCGGAAGGTGTCGCAGGAGTTGACGTTCCCGGACCGGCGTCCGGTGAGGAACCAGGTCCGCCGCTGTTCGGCGGACCCGTGCGTCCAGGACTCGGGGTCGACCCTGCCCTGTGTTTTGGCCTGGATCCGGTCGTCGCCGACGGCCTCGGCCGCCCCGATGGCCTGGTCGAGCTCCGCCTCACCGACCGAGACGTTGCCCCGGTCGTCAGCAAGCCGGCTCCACACGCCGGCGTAGCAGTCGGCCTGCAGCTCCATCGCGACTGACAGCTGGTTCGCCTGGCCGGGATCGGACTGCTGCGCGGCCCGGACCTTGCGCTCCGTGCCGAACAGGGTCTGGAGGTGGTGGCCGGCCTCGTGAGCCATGATGTAGGCCTGCGCGTAGCGGCCGTCCGCGCCGAACTGCTGCTGCAGCTGCTCGAGGAAGCCGATGTCTATGTAGATGCCCTGGTCCGGCGGGCAGTAGAACGGCCCGACCTGTGAGGATGCGGCCCCGCAGCCGGTCTGCACGCCCTGGGTGAAGAATGTCAGTCCCGGCTCCTCGTACGTGTTGCCAGCCCGGTTGAACTCGTCGGTCCAGACCTCGTTGATCTCGTTGTAGACCTTCACGAGGAAGCAGTCGTCGTACTGCTGGATCGCGCCGTCGGTGTTGCACCGGGACGCCAGGTCGCCGGTGCCTGGCCCCTCGCCCTGCACCGGCCCGCCCTGCGGCACCAGCTGGGTCGGGTCGACGGAGCCACCGCCGAGCACCGACACCAGCACGTAGATCAGCAGGCCGACGACGCCGACGCCGCCACCCCCGATGGCGATCGGGCCACCCCTGCCGCGCCGGTCAGAGACGCCGGACACGTCCACGGACTGGTCGTCGAACTTGATCCCCATCGGCAGGGTCCGTCCTCTCGCTGGGGCGAACGTAGACTGGAGCGCGGGTCCCCGCGCCGTCCTGGTGAGCTGGTCTCCCGTTACCCACCAACTGCGGTGCCCAACAACTTGCGGCACTCAACTCCCGACACGACGTCGAAGGACCTCCCATGATCACCGCTGCCCGGCTGGAGCTGCGCGCCGGCCCCCGGCTGCTGCTGGGGGAGGCGACGTTCCGGATCGCGCCGGGCGACCGGGTGGGACTGGTTGGGCGTAACGGTGCGGGCAAGACCACCCTGACCAGGGTGCTGGCCGGCGAGGGGCAGCCCGCCGCTGGCGAGGTGACCCGTTCCGGCTCGGTCGGCTACCTGCCCCAGGACCCGCGGACGGGCGACCTCGACATGCTCGCCCGGGACCGCATCCTGTCGGCCCGTGGCCTCGACGACGTCGTCGCCCGGCTGCGTCACACCGAGGGGGAGATGGCCAGCGCGGACCCCGAGACCCACGAGCGGGCCATGCGCCGCTACGTCCGGCTCGAGGCGGAGTTCCAGGCAGCCGGCGGGTACGCCGCGGAGAGCGAGGCGGCGGCGATCGCCTCCAGCCTGGGCCTGCCCGACCGGGTTCTCGGCCAGCGGCTGCACACCCTCTCCGGCGGTCAGCGGCGCCGCATCGAGCTCTCCCGCATCCTGTTCTCGTCCACCGGGTCGGACGCGACGTTGCTCCTCGACGAGCCCACGAACCACCTCGATGCCGACTCGATCGGGTGGCTGCGCGAGTACCTGCGCGCGTACAAGGGCGGACTCGTGGTCATCAGCCACGACGCCGGCCTGCTGGAGCACACCGTGACCCGGGTGTTCCACCTTGACGCAAACCGTGCCGAGCTCGACGTGTACAACGTTGGCTGGCCGGCCTACCTGGCGCAGCGCGAGACCGACGAACGACGGCGCAAGCGCGAGCGGACGAACGCCGAGAAGCAGGCGGCTGCGCTCAAGGCGCAGGCCGACCGGATGCGGTACAAGGCCACCAAGGCCAGGGCTGCGCAGAACATGGACAGGCGGGCTGAGCGGCTGCTGTCCACCCTGGACGAGGTACGCCGCACCGACCGGGTCGCGAAGCTGCGGTTCCCCGACCCGTCGCCCTGCGGAAAGACCCCGTTGACCGCCGAGGGCCTGTCGAAGTCCTACGGCTCGCTGGAGGTCTTCACCGACGTGGACCTGGCGGTCGACCGGGGGAGCCGCGTCGTCATCCTCGGTCTCAACGGCGCCGGCAAGACCACTCTCCTGCGCCTGCTCGCCGGCATCGAGGCTCCCGACACGGGTCGTGTGGTGCCGGGTCACGGGCTCAAGGTCGGCTACTACGCCCAGGAGCACGAGACGCTCGACCCGAACCGCACAGTGCTGGAGAACATGCGCACCGCAGCGCCCAGCACGCCCGAGGTGGAACTGCGCCGGATCCTTGGGTCCTTCCTCTTCAGCGGTGACGATGTCGACAAGCCGGCGCGGGTGCTCTCCGGCGGGGAGAAGACGCGGCTGGCGCTGGCGACCCTTGTCGTGTCCAGCGCCAACGTGCTGATGCTCGACGAGCCGACGAACAACCTCGACCCGGCGAGCCGTGCGGAGATCCTGGGCGCGCTGCGTACGTTCGCGGGTGCGGTCGTCCTGGTCACCCACGACGAGGGAGCGGTCGACGCGCTCGCGCCGGAGCGACTCATCCTGCTGCCTGACGGGGTCGAGGACCTGTGGAACGCCGACTACGCCGACCTGGTTGCGCTGGCCTGACGCACTGACCGAGCACGCTGATGGCGCGCTGATCGAAACCGGGCGGCCGACTCTCTAGCGCTGGGAGCGGGTTGGGACGATCATGGCGGCAGAACGGACCGGACACCTGACCTAGGAGGCTGGCGTGGCCGAGCAGCTCAAGAAAGGCGCGCGCATCACAGGAGGAGACCGCAGCAAGCTGGCGGCCGACCTGAAGAAGAAGTACTCCAGCGGTCGCAGCATCCGCGAGCTGGCCGCGGAGACCGGCCGGTCCTACGGCTTCGTGCACCGCATCCTCGCGGAGTCCGGCGTGCCGCTGCGTGGTCGAGGCGGTGCCACCCGCGGCAAGAAGCCCTGAGCGACCTCGAGGCGGCCGCGTTCCCGACCGTCTCCTCCGGCTCCTGATCCGTGGACCTGCGCCTGCGGGAGGACCAGCGTGCCGTCCGGGCCGCTGTCCGGGACTGGGTGGACGACGTTGTCGTGCCCAGCGCGTCGCGCAACGACCGCGAGGAGCGGTTTCCCCAAGAGGCGCTCGACGGGCTGCGCCAGACCGGGTTCATCGGCCTGACCATCGGCGAGCAGTGGGGCGGCGGAGGCGCCGACCCGTTGACGTACTGCCTGGTCATCGAGGAGCTGGGGCGCGGCGACGCCAACGTGCGCTCGATCGTGTCGGTGCACCTGGGCCTGGTCGCCGGTTCGGTGCAGCGGTGGGGGAGCGATGCGCAGAAGGAGCAGTGGCTGCCCCGCCTGGCGACCGGTGAGGTGCTCGGCTGCTTCGGGCTCACCGAGCCCGACCACGGCTCCAACCCGGCCGACCTGCGGGCCACCGCCGAGCCACTGCCCGGTGGCGGCTGGCGCCTGCGCGGGCGCAAGGTGTTCATCACGAACGGGACCATCGCCGGGGTAGCGCTGATCATGGCCCGCACCGGTGGGCCAGGCGGGAAGGGCGTGTCGGCATTCCTGGTCCCCACCGACCGGCCGGGCTTCGGTGCCACGGGGATCCACGGCAAGCTCGGCCTGCGGTCCAGCGACACGGCCGAGCTGGTGCTCGACTCGGTCGAGGTCGGCCCGGAGGCCCTCCTCGGCGAGCCTGGCCAGGGGCTCAACATCGCGCTGTCCGCGCTGGACGACGGGCGGATGTCCATCGCCGCCTCCTGCACGGGGATCGGGCAGGCGGCCCTGGACGCGATGGTGTCCTACGCCGGCTCGCGCGAGCAGTTCGGCAAGCCGATCGCCGGTCACCAGCTGGTGCAGGAGCTCATCGCCGACTCCGCCGTCGACGTGCAGGCCTCTCGCCTGCTGACGTGGCGGACGGCCGACCTCAAGGCGCGTGGCGAGCCCCACAGCCTGGCCGCGTCCATGGCGAAGCTGTTCGCGACCGAGGCCTCGATCAGGGTCGCCGACGCGTGCGTGCAAGTGCATGGTGGCTACGGCTACATCGAGGACTTCCCGGCGGCGAAGTACCTGCGTGACGCGCGGGTCACGACCCTGTACGAGGGCACCAGCCAGGTGCAGAAGCTGCTGATCGGCCGGGCGCTGACCGGCGTCAGCGCCTTCTGAGACGGGCCCCGGGACACGGAACCCAGATGACCCCGGGACACAACCGGGGCTGCTGAGGCTGCAGTGGCGAAGCCGGCACCCCATCAGCCGTCTCCAGCCCCAGTTGTGTCCGGGGCTCAGTGTCTGAGGTCGCGCGTACCGTCGGGGGGAAGCAACGGCGGGTGCCCGGCGTTGCGCGCTGTAACAGTTATTACCGGAGGCGCGCGTGTCGATGTCACACAGCCCGTGGGCGGCGATGCGCTCCCTGACCCGGGACGGCGAGGTCACGAAGAAGAAGCTCGCGCCGGGCACCATTCCTCGGATCGTGCAGTTCGCCCGCCCCTACCGGCGGCAGATCGCGATGTTCCTCGTCCTGGTCGTCCTCGACGCGCTGCTCGTCGTTGCTCTCCCGCTGCTCTTCAAGGTCATCGTCGACGAGGTGTCCGAGCCTGGCGGCGGGGCGCGGTCGGTCGTCGTCGCCGTGGCGCTCGGGGTGGCCGGTCTGGCGGTGGTGGACGCTGGCCTGACGCTCTGGCAGCGACTGCTGTCCTCCCAGGTCGGCGAAGGCCTGATCTACGACCTTCGCACCCGCGTCTTCAGCCACGTCCAGCGGATGCCGGTCGCATTCTTCACCCGGACCCAGACCGGCGCGCTGGTCAGCCGGCTCAACACCGACGTGATCGGCGCGCAGCAGGCTTTCACCTCGACCCTGTCCTCCGTCGTGTCAAACGTCATCGGGCTGGTCCTGGTGCTGGCCACCATGCTCTACCTGTCCTGGCAGATCACGCTGGGCGCCCTGGTGCTCACCCCCCTGTTCCTGCTGCCGGCTCGGTGGGTGGGCCGTCGGCTGCAGGTCATCACTCGGGAGGCGATGCAGCTCAACGCCGGCATGGGCACCACGATGACGGAGCGCTTCAACGTCTCCGGCGCCCTGCTGGTGAAGCTCTTCGGCCGACCCGTGGACGAGTCACGCGGCTTCTCCGACAAGGCCGGCCAGGTGCGCGACATCGGGATCAAGCAGGCGATGTACGGCCGGGTGTTCTTCACCAGCCTGACGCTGGTCGCCTCGCTGGCAACGGCGTTCGTCTACGGCATCGGCGGCCTGCTCGTCATCGACGACGAGATCACCCTCGGAACGCTGGTCGCCCTGACCGCGCTGCTCGGTCGCCTCTACGGGCCGCTCACTGCGCTGTCCAACGTGCAGGTCGACGTGATGACTGCGCTGGTGAGCTTCGAGCGGGTCTTCGAGGTGCTCGACCTGCCGCCCATGATCGACGAGAAGCCCGACGCCGACGCGTTGCCGCGTGGGCCCACCGAGGTGGAGCTGCGCGGCGTCTCGTTCCGCTATCCCAGCGCCGAGGAGGTGTCGCTCGCATCGCTCGAGTCGGTCGCCGTCCTCGACCGGGCTCCCAGCGAGACGGTGCTGCACGACGTCTCGTTCCGCGTGCCCGCCGGCACCATGACGGCCCTGGTCGGGCCGTCGGGTGCGGGCAAGACGACCATCACCAGCCTGGTCGGCCGGCTCTACGACGTCACCGGCGGCGCCGTGCTCGTCGGTGGACGTGACGTTCGCGACGTCACCCTGGGGTCGTTGCACGACGTGGTCGGGGTGGTCACCCAGGATGCGCACATGTTCCACGAGACCATCCGCACGAACCTGCTCTACGCCCGCCCCGCCGCCACGGACCAGGAGATGTCCGAGGCGCTGCAGGCCGCCCAGATCTGGGACCTGGTGGCGTCGCTGCCCGACGGCCTGGACACCACGGTCGGTGATCGGGGCTACCGGCTCTCCGGCGGGGAGAAGCAGCGCCTGGCCCTCGCGCGGCTGCTGCTCAAGGCGCCCGACGTTGTGGTCCTCGACGAGGCGACGGCGCACCTGGACTCCGAGTCGGAGGTAGCGGTCCAGCGGGCGCTCAAGACCGCCTTGGCGGAACGCACATCCCTGGTCATCGCACACCGGCTCTCAACGGTGCGTGACGCCGACCAGATCCTGGTGGTGGCGGACGGTCAAGTCGTCGAGCGGGGACGCCATGCGGCCCTGCTGGACGCCGGCGGCCTCTACTCCGAGCTCTACCGCACCCAGTTCGCCACGCAGGAGCGCCGCGACCGGGCGGGGGAGACGGTCGAGGTCGCCTGAGACCCGACGGTTCACCCCGGCGTCAGCTCACCGCACGCCGTAACCCGGCCAATGACTCGGCCAGCAGCGCAGGCCGGTGGTCCTCGTCGGCGTAGTCGGCCAGGACGGCGCACAGCGACACGGCAAGCACCCGGGCGCGCGCCTCGCGCTCCTCCTCGACCGGCCAGCCGTACGCGTCGAACAGGGCGGCCCGGGAGGCGCCCTCGAAGGCGGTGTAGGCGATGGACAGGTCGACGGACGCGTCCGCGAGGCAGACGTCGCCCCAGTCGATCACTCCGGCACCGACCCCGGTCTCGTCGACGAGGACGTGCCGCAGATGCAGGTCGCCGTGCACGAGCACCGGCTCGGCGGCGCTCGGCGGCAGCCCGAGGGAACTGTCCAGCAGTGCGTCGATCCGCCCGTCCGCCATGACCTCGGTGAGCCGGTCGCCTCGGGACCGTAGCCGCGCCAGCCGCTCGCGGGCCATGGGGGCGCGATGCGAGGGCAGAGATCGGCGCATCGGGTCGATGGGCAGACCGGGGCCCAGGGTCTGCGCCAGCAGGGGATCGTGCAAGGCCCGCAGGAAGCGGCCGAGAACGGCGCCGAGCTCGGCTCGACGTACGTCAGCCAGACCCGCCTCGGCCAGCTCCGTGCCCGGCAGCAACCGGGCACCGAAGAACGGCCATGGGTAGCCCGCGGTGGGCGTGCCGACGAGCTCGGGCACGGGAACCAGCATCGGAAGCGCCGGCGCGAGGCGCGGCAGGAGCGCGATCTCGCGCTCGACCCCTGGCACGGCGACCGCGCGGCGGGGAAACCGGAACGCCCAGGGCGCATCGCCATCTCTGGCCGCGCCGCCCACGACGTGGACCGTGTTGTCCCATCCCTCGGCCAGCAGCCGCACGGGCGCCCCGGCGAGGTGGGGGAACTGACTGCCGATGAGGTCCGCGGCCGCGTCGGTGTCGACCATGTGCTCGGCGACCCACGGCCGCACGGGCGGCACCGTCACAGCTGCCGCCGTAGCGCGAGGGCCCGCGAGGTCACAAGCCGCGGGCGAGGCCGCCGTCGACCGGGATCATCACTCCGGTGAGGTAGGACGCGGCGGGCGAAAGGGCGAACGCGGCCACCCGGCCGAACTCCTCAGGCCTGCCGTAGCGACGCAACGGGATGCGCTTCTCGAACTCCTCCCGCTGCTTCTTCGGGCGGCCGCTGGCCTGGTCGATCTCACGCAGCCGGTCGGTGTCGACCCGACCCGGCAACAGACCCAGCACCCGGATCCCCTGGGGGCCGAGCTCGTCGGCCATGGTCTTGGCCAGCATGCCCAGCCCGGGACGGAGGCCGTTCGAGGAAGCGAGCCCGTCGACGGGCTGACGTACCGACAAGGACAGGACGAAAGCAAGCGTGCCGCCATCAGGCCCCATCGCGGAGACGACGGCCCGAGCGATACGCACCGAGCCGAGATAAACCGTCTCGAACACCGATCGCCAGGTCTCGTCGTCGAGGGAGAGCGCCGGCCCCGGCGGTGGACCGCCGACACTGACCAGGGCTCCGTCGAGGCGGCCGTAGCGGCCCATGGCCGCGGCCGCCAGCCGCTCGCCGAGCCCGACCTCCGCCAGGTCCCCGGGC
>JACCUZ010000114.1 GCA_013698395.1 Sporichthyaceae bacterium | reverse complement strand
TCTGGGCGAATCGCTGCGCGGTGGCGGCACCCCAGGAGAAGCCGGCATACACCGGGGCATCGGACAGGTCGGCCACCGCCCGGTCGGCGCGCTCGCGGAGCACATCGTCCCCAATGCTCCTGATGTGCGCGACGCCGTCGTCGATGGTCGCCGGTCGGTTGCCGTCGAACAGGTCCGGCGTGTGCACGGTGTGCCTGCCGGTGCTCAGCTCCTCGGCGAAGGCGCGTATCCCGTCGGTAAGTCCCTGCACGTGATGGAACAACACGACTTCGGCCATCTCTACTCCTGTCTACGGACGACGGTCATCGAATGACCTCCGACTCTAGAAGGGCGGTCGACCGCCCAAGAGCACCGTCGCCTAACACGGGACCCCTTCTCGTAGATCCGGACCCCTCCGCATGGTGCGCACCGGCGGCTGCCCTTATGACCAAGATCGGTGCCCGCAACCGCGTCCAGATCGCCATCTGGGCCTATGAAACCAAGCGAGTGCGGCCCTGAACCCGAATCCTGACCACCCGGATTCTGACAAGACGCACTCATCCGCCGATCGCGTGGGCGAGCGGATGTGTCAGCGGGGCACCACGTTCGCCCGATCCGCCGCCATACCTGGTCGTTCATCTAGGAAGCGGTGACCCGTAGCGGAGAAGGTTGCCGTCTGGATCTACGTAGGCACCTTCCCGTAGCCCGTAGTCGGTATCGGCCGGCTGGTGGAACCGGCCCTCGACGCCTGAACTGCTCCACTCCGTGTGTAGCGCGTCGGCGTCGGAGACATAGACGTACACCGATACCAGCGTCGTCTTCGGGTTCACGTTTTCGACTCTCGACAAGTGCAACGACACGGCCCCGCGACTGGCGTAGCCGTAGAAGTCGCCACCGTCGTAAACCGACACGTCGAACCCGAGTCGCTCATACCGGGCCAGCGCCGCCGGCACGTCTCGGGTGGGAAGCACTGGCGCACGCTCTCGAAGTCTGTCACCCGCTCAAGATATCGACGGGCAGTCGGGATGCCGACGTCCCGGGTAAGCGACGGTCCGGTCGTTGCCACACGGACGTGCTGGGCTTCCCCAACCGACTTCCGCTCATGCCGCGGATGGTGACGGCGCAGACCTGCCGATGAGCGGATGTCAGCTTCGTGCTCTGAGAGCCCTTTTAGCGCGACCCGGGCTCTGTCGAACCTGGGGAAGCGCCGACAGATCCGTGCGAGCGGGCCGACACTGTACGTCATGGCCGGCCAGATCCTCACCGTCGTCGAGCTGACGGCGGACAACGTGGAGGATGTCCTTGCGGTCGCCCCGTCGTCGGAGCAGTTGCGGCACGTGAACCCGGTGGCGTGGTACGTCGCAAGGTCGGCCTACCAGCAGGTCTGGCACCCAGTGGGGCTGGCGACCGCTGATGGCGAGGTGGTGGGGTTCGCCGAATGGGCCTATGACGACTCTGACGGGACCTACAACCTCGGTGGGATCGTCATCGACCACCGGCATCAGGGTCGGGGCCTCGGTCGCGCGGCGCTTGATGCACTTGTGGCGCATCTTCGAGGGCGACCGGTGCCGGGCGACATCGCGCTCACCGTGCACGCGGACAACGAACGTGCGCGGGGGCTCTACGAGCGCTACGGGTTCACTGCGACGGGTGAGGTCATGGAGGGCGAGCTCGTGATGGTGCTGGGGCGGTCCTAAGGCGCGGTGGACGATGGCCGGAGCGTGTGGTCACCACCTCCGCCTCTCGTCATCAGGGCTCGGCAGGGAGGGGGCGGGTACTCCGGCCCCCATCCAGCCGGTTTGGTGGCTCCGCTCATGGCTCCCCTCTGTGTCAAGAAGTGGTTGTTCCCGCCTGTCGAGTGTGCGCCGGTCCTCGCCGTCGTCAAGCAGACTGCGCTTGACGTCGGCTGCGGGTCGGCGCGTTGACAGGGCGTCGGGAACGGGCCGGAGAACGGTGTGGAGGCTCGGCGGTGGCGGGCGTAGGGTCGGTGCTGGCGGGTCCGGGAAGTGACTTCTCCGAAGCGTCGACGTTGGGGTTGGAGTCGGCCGCGCTGGAGCCAGTAGCCGCCCCCGAGTGTCCTCCCGGGCCTGTCACCTTCACGTCCTGTCGGAGCCGTTTCTGGTCGTCCACCAGCCGGCGGTAGACGATGTCGGACAGCCGGCGTTTGAGGGCGCGGATCGCCTCCATCCCGGTCTTGCCGGCGGCGATCTTGCGCCGGTAGTAGGCCCGTCCTTCGGTGTCGTTGCGCAGCTGCACGATCGCCATGATGTGCAGGACCCGGTTGATCCGCCGGTTCCCGGCGCGGGAGAGCCGGTGGCGGTTCTGCTCACCGGAGGAGGCGTCGATCGGGGCGGTGCCGTTCCACGAGGCGAAGTGCCCTCGGGTCGGGAACCGGGACACGTCCCCGATGTCCCCGAGCAGTCGCGCCGCGCCGGAGGGGCCGATCCCGTGCAGCTCGAGCAGGGTGCTGCCGGTGGCCCCGACGAGTTCAGTCAGTTCCTTGTTCGCGACCTTGATGCGCTTGTCGATGCCGTCGAGCTCGACGACCAGCTCTGCGGCGAGGCGGCGGCGGGTCTTGCCCACCACATCCCGCGGGCGCACGGTCGCGAGCAGCGCCTTGGCCTGAGTCGCGGACAAGAACTTGTTCGCCCCGCCCGCGATCAGCTCGACCAGCAGCCGGTGCAGCCGGTTCACCGTGAGCGTGCGCGCCGCGCCGAGCTCGTCACGGCGGTCGACCAGCAGCCGAAGCGCCACGGTCAGGTCATCGACCTGCACCGGCCGCAGACCCGGCGTGCGCAACGCCACCACCGCCACCGAGTGCGCGTCGGTCGCGTCGGTCTTACGACCCTGCCCGGTGGAGAACACCCGGGCCCCGCGCCGACAGCTTGGCCGGCACGTCCACCACCGCCTCGCCGTCGGCGACCAGGCGCTGCGCCAGGTGCCGGCCCACGCCCTCACAACCCTCGACCGCCCACACCCGGTCCGGCCACCGCCGGCCGGCCGCGAGCAGGTCGCGGTAGCCCTCACGGTCGGTACCGAACCGCCCGGTCGACAGGACCTTCTCCGCCCCGTCGAGGACCTCGATCGTCGCCGACCGCTTGTGCGGATCCATCCCAATCACCACATGCACCATCGCTGCTCCACCTCTCGCCTCGAACCGACTGTCTGTCGACGAGGAGGGCAGCGCTACTTCGAGCTGGGCAGACCCCTTGAGCCTCACCTCGTCACGGTGCCCGGCGGTGCGCACGCCATGAGAGAGCCACGCCAACCAGCCGCGGGCAGCCGCTGTGAGAGCGACCCCGCCGGATACCTCGACCCAAGCCTGGCCAGGCCCGAGCCGTGCGTCCATACAACAAGTAGCCGCAATGCCTCACTCGCCAGTCAGGTGCACGTTGGGGTCATGACAACTTCCCTGGAACTGATGCCCTTGACAGTCACGATCGATGGCTCGGAGGTGCTCCGCCGCGCCGTGGCCGGCTATCTCGCCCGATACAAGGGGCTGTCCCGGACCCACACCGAGTCCGACCTGCGCGTCTTCCTCACCTGGTGCGCCGAGCGCGGCCTGGACCCGCTCGCGGCGCAGCGCGCGCATCGAGCTCTACCTGCGATGGATGCAGGAGGTCCGCCTGTTCAAACCGTCCACGGTGTCCCGACGCACCTCGATCGTTGCCGGCTTCTACCGGACCTGCGTCATCGACCTACTCCTCGCGAGCTCACCGGCGGAGCATGTTCGCCGCCCGAACGTTCCGCCCGAGTCGCCCACGCTCGGACTGACCCACCTGCAGTTCGAAGCGATGCTGACCGCCGCGCGGGAGTCGGCCAATCCCAACGACTTCGCCCTGGTCGCAATGCTGGGTCTCCTCGACCTGCGGATCTTCGAGGCCACCGGCGCAAACCTCACCGACCTCGGTGAGGAGCACGGCCACCGAGTCCTACGCGTTCGTGGCAAGGGCGACAAGGTCATCCTTGTTCCGCTACCGCCGGCCGTCGGGCGTGCCCTGGACCGGGTCGTCGCCGACCGAGCCGAGGGGCCGTTGCTGCGCAACCATCGTGGCCTCAGGATGGACCGCCACGCCGCGACGCTGCGTCTCAAGCACCTTGCCGCCACCGGCGGCGTGCGGATCGCCCGCATGCACCAACACATGCTTCGGCACACCTTCGTCACCACCATGCTCGACGCTGGCGTCGACCTACGTGACGTGCAGATC
>JACCUZ010000106.1 GCA_013698395.1 Sporichthyaceae bacterium | reverse complement strand
CCACCGGTCGAGCGCCTTGTCTCCCCGGGCATCGCGCCACCGAGTGACGCATCGGGTGGCCGCCCAGGGCACGATGACGTCGACGCCCATTTCCGTCATCACTTCGACGGCCAGCGCCCCGCGGTCGCCCTTGGGCAAGGCCTGCACCACGACCAGCCGTAGCGCGGGGCCGGGTGTCGCGACGACGGAGGCGACGGTCACCTCGATCAGGTTCCTGCCGACGGTCGCCACCGCCCCGTCACCGCGCCGGCCGTGGCCGTCGGTCAACACCACCGGGTCACCGACCCGGAGCCGGACCACTGTCGCCGCGTGGCGACCTTCGGACCCGTCGACCAGCACGGTCCCGGCCGAGAGACGGTCCGCCGCGACCACGAAGACCGGCGGGCTCACGGGTCACCGCTGGTTGAAGGCGTCGCGTAGGCGACCGAGGAAGCTCTGGCCCTCCCCGGCCAGCTGGCCGACGTCCGGACCTTCCTCACCCCGGAGACCGGCCAGCTTGCGCAGCAGATCCTCCTGCTCCGCGTCGAGCCGGGTCGGGGTCTGTACGTCGAGGTGAACGATCAGCGCCCCGCGGCCCTGCCGGCGCAGGTGGGTCACACCGAGGTCGGGCAGGGTGATCACCTGGCCGGGCTGAGCGCCGGGCCGGAGCTCCACCGGGTGCGGGCCGTCGAGCGTCTCAAGGGTGACGGTCGTGCCGAGGGCCGCGGCCGTCATCGGAACGGTGACCGTGCAGTGCAGCTCGTCGCCCTGGCGGCGGAACGTCGGGTGCGGCCGCTCGACAATCTCGACGTAGAGGTCACCGGGGGGTCCGCCACCCGGCCCGGCTTCCCCCTCCCCGGCCAGCTGGATCCGGGTGCCGGTGTCGACGCCGGCGGGGATCTTGACCTTGAGCCCCCGACGGGTGCGGACCCGGCCATCACCCCCGCAGTCTGGGCAGGGCTGGGGGATCACGGTGCCGAAGCCCTGGCAGGCCACGCACGGACGGGCGGTCATGACCTGCCCGAGAAAACTGCGGGTGACCTGCTGCACCTCCCCGCGACCCTGACAGACCTCGCAGGTCCGGGGAGATGTGCCCGCTGCCGTCCCGCCCCCACGGCAGGTCGGGCAGGTGGTGGCCGTGTCGACCTGCAGCTCGCGGGTAACCCCGAACGTCGCCTCGGACAGGTCGATGTCCACTCGGATCAACGCGTCCTGACCGCGGCGCTGGCGGGGCCGGGGCCCGCGGGCGGCGCCGCCCGCGCCGAAGAAGGCGTCCATGATGTCGGAGAACCCGAAGCCTGACCCGAAGCCGCCGCCGGTCGAGAACGGGTCACCTCCGAGGTCGTGCAGCTCGCGCTTCTTGGGGTCGGAGAGGACCTCGTAGGCCTTCGTGACCTCCTTGAACCGCTCCTCCTGCCCGGGGTTGACGTCCGGGTGCAGGCTGCGGGCCAGCCGTCGGTAAGCCTTCTTGACCTCGTCCGGCGTCGCATCCCGCCCGACCCCGAGCACCGCGTAGTAGTCGCTGTCCGCCCCGGCCACCTTTAGCCCTCACCCACGATCTTGCCGACGTACCGGGCCACTGCGCGCACCGCTCCCATCGTTCCTGGATAGTCCATCCGGGTCGGGCCGAGGACCCCGAGCTTGGCCAGCACCTCGTTCTCTGTGCCGTACCCCACGCTGACGATGGACGTCGTGGACAATCCTTCGTGGGCGTTCTCTGCACCGATCCGGACGGTGATTCCCGACGGGTCGGTCGCCTCGCCGAGCAGGCGCAGCAGCACGATCTGCTCCTCCAAAGCCTCGAGCACCGGGCGAATGCTGAAGGGGAAGTCCGGGCCGAAGCGCGCCAGGTTGGCCGTGCCGCCCAGGACCACCCGGTCCTCGTGCTGCTCGACCAGGCTGTCCAACAGTGCCGAGAGCACGGCCGCGACAACCGGGCGCTCCTCCGCGCCGAACCGCTCGGGCAGGCCCGACAACCGTGCGACCGCATCGGGGAGCCGGACGCCTACCGTCGAGGCGTTCAGCTGCGCGCGCAGCTCGCCCAGCAAGTGCTCGCCAACCTCGACCGGCGCCTCGACGAGGCGCTGCTCGACCCGACCGGTGGTCGTGATGAGCACGACGAGCAGCCGGCTGGTTGTCATGGGAACCAGCTCCACGTGTCGCACGCTGGAGCGCGAGAGCGAGGGGTACTGCACCACTGCCACCTGCCGGGTCAGCTGGGCCAGCAGCCGCACCGTTCGGGCCACGATGTCGTCGAGGTCGAGCGCCCCGTCGAGAAAGGTCTGGATCGCCCGCCGTTCCGGCACCGACAGGGGCTTCACGGTCGAGAGCCGGTCGACGAAGAGCCGGTACCCCTTGTCGGTGGGGATGCGTCCGGCACTCGTATGCGGCTGCGCGATGTAGCCCTCGTCCTCAAGAGCCGCCATGTCGTTGCGGATGGTGGCCGGCGAGACACCCAGGTTGTGCCGCTCGACGAGAGCCTTGGAGCCCACCGGTTCCTGGGTGGAGACGTAGTCCTCGACGATGGCGCGCAGTACGTCCAGCTTGCGGTCCTCGAGCACGGTACCTCCTCGCAGTTCCGCGGTCACTGGCACTCAGGTGGGAAGAGTGCCAGTGTACGCGGGGCGGGCCGGGTCCGGCGCGTCCGGTGGCGCCGCGCCGCCCCGCCCGGTTGGCTACTCGTGTGGCCGGCGGCGGAGGTAGGTACGGGCACGATCTGCTCGCCGGCGGGCACCGACGCAGGCCGCTCCTCACCCAGGTAGCCGCCGTTCCCGGTCTCGTGCTGGAGGACGCCGAGACCGGCTTCTGTGGCGCGGTCGTGCGGTGGGAGAAGGCCGCCGGTGGGGTCACGGTCACGCTGGAGGACAGGCGCGGCAGGCACCGTGTGTTCCCTGCCGGGCCAGGCTTTCTCCTCGACGGCGCGCCGGTCGAGCTGGTCCGGCCCGCACTCGCAGCGGCTCCGCCGGCCGTCCGGCGTACCGCCTCGGGGTCGCTGGCAGCACCGACCGCACAGCGGGCGCGGGTTGTGCGCGCAAGCCGGATCTTCGTCGAAGGCCGCCACGACGCCGAACTTGTCGAGAAGGTGTGGGGTGACGACCTGCGCGAAGTCGGCGTAGTCGTCGAACACCTCGGGGGCATCGATGACCTCGCTGAAGAGGTTCGCGCCTTCTCGCCGGGGCCAGGTCGACGGCTCGGCGTCCTGGTCGACCACCTCGTCACGGGGACCAAGGAGTCGCGGATCGCCACGACGGTCGCCGGGCCGCACGTGCTCGTGCGGGGGCACCCGTACGTCGACGTGTGGCAGGCGGTACGCCCATCGGTGCTGGGCATCGCTGCCTGGCCGACGGTGCCGCGTGGCACCGCATGGAAGGACGGGATCTGTGCGGCGCTCGGCTGGCCGGCAGACCCGGCCGCAGCATGGCGGCGGATCCTCGGTGCGGTTCGCGGCTACGCCGACCTGGACCCGGCGTTGCTCGGCCGGGTGGAGGAGCTGATTGATTTCGTCACGGCCGACGTCGTCCACCCCTAGCCTGAACTCGACCGGAGGAGACCGTTATGACCGAGCAGCCACCACAGCCGCCTGGGTCACCCCAGCCCCCGCCGCCTCCGGGCGGCGAGCCTGGCGCACCCCAGCCACCGCCGCCACCGGGCGCACCGCCGTCCCCGCCTGGCTCACCGCCATCGCCACCCGGCGCACCGCCCTCGCCGGGCGGTTACGGGCCACCACCGGGG
>JACCUZ010000070.1 GCA_013698395.1 Sporichthyaceae bacterium | reverse complement strand
GAGCTGCAGCTGCACCCGGAGCAGTCCACCGACGCGCTGATCCTGCACCACCCGGAGGCCACGTACTACAACGCGCGCTGACGGCGTCGGGGGCGGGCCCCCGACGCCACGTAAACGTGGCGGCGGGTGTCCTCACGGGGTGTGCGCCCCACGTGAAGGCACGCTCCGCCACGTAAACGTGGCGTCGCGGCTGGCGGCCCGGTGTCGCGCCGCACCCCCCGCCCGCACCGCTAGCCGTGACCCACTCGTGACATCGCGGGTGTATCGAGACGCACATGGGGCGTGCCAAGATCGCGTACGGTTCAGGTCGCCGACCGGGACAGCCCGACGGGCCGCTCGCGGCGGGGGCCTGGCATCGTCCACGACGACCACGAGGTGGCAGATCATGCGCAACCGGAAACTGACCGCAGCGATCGGGTCGGGCCTGCTCGTCGGCATCCTCGCCGCCTGCGGGGGCGAGGACACCGCCTCGGACTCCGACGGGTCCGCGGGCTCCGGCGAGTCCGCGGGCTCCGGCGAGTCCGGCGACGCGCCCTCGGGCGAGCCGTGGATCCTGGGCACGACGGACACCGTGACCGCACTCGACCCGGCTGGCTCGTACGACCTCGGCTCATGGACGCTGTCGTACAACATCTACCAGACGCTCATGACGATCCCGGCGGGTGAGAACACCCCACAGCCGGACGCCGCCGAGAGCTGCGACTACGACGACGCCAAGACCTACACCTGCACGCTGCAGGACGGGTTGACCTTCTCCAACGGCAACGAGCTGACCTCGAGCGACGTCAAGTTCTCCATCGAGCGCAACATCGACATCGAGAACCCCAACGGTGCCTCCGGCCTGCTGGCCTCGGTGAAGTCGATCGACACCCCGGACGACACGACCGTGACGTTCAACCTGGCCAAGCCCGACACCACCTTCCAGTTCGTGCTGACGACCGCCACCGCCTCCATCGTCGACGAGGAGACCTTCCCCGCCGACGAGCTGCTGCCCGACACCGAGGTCGTCGGCTCCGGTCCCTTCGCGCTCGACCAGTACCGCGCCGGCGAGCAGGCCGTGCTCACGGCCAACGAGAGCTACCAGGGCGCCAACCAGCCGGCCTCCCCGCAGGTCTTCGTGCAGTACTTCGGCGAGTCGTCGGCCCTCAAGCTCGCGGCGCAGGAGAACGAGGTCGACGTGGCCTGGCGCAGCCTGAGCCCCACCGACATCAACGACCTCAAGGAGCAGGACAGCGTCGAGGTCATCGAGGGGGAAGGCTCGGAGATCCGCTACTACGTCTGGCAGCTGGCCAACCCGACCGCCGAGGACGTCGCCACCCGCCAGGCCGTCGCCCAGATCATCGACCGCGAGGCCATCGCCGAGCGGGCGTACGACGGCACCGTCGAGCCGCTGTACTCCATCGTCCCGCCGGGCTTCCCCGGCCAGATCGATGCCTTCAAAGGTCGGTACGGGGAGCCCGACGTGCAGGCGGCCGAGCAGATCCTGAACGACGCGGGAATCGAGACGCCGGTGGACATCACGCTCGGCTACACGCCCACCCACTACGGGCCGAACGCCGTCGATGAGGCCTCCGAGCTGGCCGACCAGCTCAACGCCTCGGACCTGTTCACCGTCGAGCTCCAGGACGCGGAGTGGGAGGAGTACCAGACCCTGTACAAGGAGGGCGCGTACGACCTGTTCCACCTCGGCTGGTTCCCCGACTTCCTGGATGCCGACAACTACCTGTCGCCGTTCGTCGTCGACGGCGGCTTCTACGACAACAACTACTCCAGCGAGGAGGCCAACCAGCTCGTCGCCGACGAGCAGGGGGCGTCGGACCCGGCCGAGCGCGAGGCTGCGTTCGCCGACCTGCAGGACCTCGTGGCCGAAGACGTCCCGCTCATCCCGAGCTGGGTCGGTCTGAACACTGCGATCGCCGGTCCCGGGATGGAGGGCGTCGAGGAGACGCTGGACCCGTCGTTCATCTTCCGCTTCTGGGCCATCAGCAAGAGCAGCTGAGGTGGTCCCGGCACCCCTGGCCGGAAGACGTGCACGATGAGCCCAGGGTCTCTGCCGCGCTATATCGTGCAGCGGCTGCTGCTCATCGTGCCGATGATCTGGGTGATCCTGACCCTGGTCTTCCTCGTGCTCCGGGTCGCTCCCGGCGACCCGGTCACGGCCGCGGTGGGGGACCGGCTCAGCGCCGAGGCCCTGGCGGAGCGTCGGGCTGCGCTCGGGCTGGACCGGCCGCTGCTGCAGCAGTACCTCGAGTACCTCGGCAACGTGGCCCGGCTGGACTTCGGGCAGACCATCTCCGACAACATTCCGATCATCGACATCGTCCGTGACAACGGCGGCGCCACGCTGACACTGGCCCTGGCGGGTCTGCTCTTCGCCCTGCTCGTCGGCGTGCCGCTGGGTGCGGTCGCCGGGCGGCGACGAGACAGCATCAGCGACGTGGTCATCAGGCTGTTCGGTGTCATCACCTACGCCGCGCCGGTGTTCTTCGTCGGGCTGCTGGCCAAGCTGTTCTTCTCGGTACAGCTCGGTTGGTTCCCCACGTCGGACATCGCCACCCCCATCACGAAGTTCCAGGTGGAGACCAGGACACGCATCCTGTTGCTGGACGCCGCCCTCGGCGGCGACACCGACGCCGTCATCGACATCCTGCACCACCTGGTGCTGCCGGCCGTCACCCTCGGGCTGCTGCTGTGCGGGGTCTTCATCCGCCTCGTCCGGGTGAACATGCTGCAGTCGCTCAAGGCCGACTACGTGGAGGCGGCCCGGGCACGGGGGATCACGGAGCGCCGGGTGACCTCCGCGTACGCGTTCCGCAATGCCCTGGTCCCCTTCGTGACCGTGCTCGGGCTGCAGATCGCGCTGCTGCTCGCCGGTGCCGTCCTCACCGAGTCCACGTTCAACTGGCCCGGGCTCGGGACCCGCCTGATCGACTACATCACCGCACGGGACTACATCGCCGTGCAGGGGATCGTGACCCTGTTCGCCGTCGTCGTCGTGCTGATCAGCCTGCTGGTCGACGTCGTCAACGCCCTGATCGACCCGAGGATCCGGTACTGATGGCCAGCATCGCGACCACACCCACCGGCGCCAAGCCCCGTCGACGCAGCGGGCTGGGCCGCCGCCTGCTCTCGCCCGTCACACGTACCACCGGAGTCGCCCGGTGGATCCTCGTCGCCGGGCTGCTGCTGACGCTGGTGTTCGTGGTGGCAGCGGTGTTCGCCCCGTGGCTGGCTCCCTACGACTTCGCCCAGAAGCGCCTCGCCGATGGCCAGGCCTTCCCGAAGATGACCGCGCCCGGGGGAGACCACCTGCTGGGCACCAACGACCAGTTCTTCGACGTGTTGTCGCGGGTGGTGTGGGGCAGCCGTACGGCGGTCGAGGTGGTGGTGTTGTCGATCGCGGCCTCGCTGGTGATCGGTGTGCCGCTCGGCCTGGTCAGCGGTTACCTCGGCGGCTGGCTGGACCGGGTGCTGCTGCTGGTCATGGACGCGCTGTTCGCGTTCCCGTCGCTGCTGCTGGCGATCGTCTTCGCCTTCCTGCTCCGCGACGTGCTCGGTGGGACCGTGCTGGCCGACGTGCTGGGCGTCGGGGTGACGTCGGCCGCCCTGTCGCTCACGGTCATCTATATCCCGCAGTACTATCGGGTGGTGCGCAACACCACGGTCAGCGCACGCGAGGCGACGTACGTCGAGGCGGCTCGGGCGATCGGCGCCAGCCGGTGGACGGTGATGCGCTCGTACCTGTTCCCCAACGTGGTCTCCAGCGTGCCCGTCATCGGCACGCTCAATGCCGCCGATGCCATCGGCACGCTCGCGGCGCTGGGCTTCCTCGGCCTCGGCATCCAGCCGCAGGAGGCGGCCGAGTGGGGCTACGACCTCAACCGGGCGCTCGACGACACCTCGGCGGGCATCTGGTGGACGGGGCTGTTCCCCGGCCTGGCCATCGTGCTGCTCGTCACCGCCCTCACCCTGGTCGGCGAGGGGCTCAACGAGACCGTCAACCCGACACTGCGGCGGCGCAAGCTCGTCGCCGTGGTGCTGCCGCCGCGCGACGAGAAGGTCCGCTCATGAGCGCGAGCGACGTGGTCGTCTCGGCCGAGGGACTGCGGATCTGGTACGGCACCGAGCGCGGGCCGGTGCGCGCGGTCGACGGTGTGTCCTTCGAACTGCGGGCCGGCGAGACCCTGGGGCTGGTCGGTGAGTCGGGCTGCGGCAAGTCGACGCTCGGACGTGGTCTGCTCGACCTGCTGCCCGAGGGCAGCAAGATGGACGGGTCGCTGCGCTACCAGGGCCACGACGTCCTGGCCATGTCGACCAGTCGGCGCCATGCCCTGCGGGGCAGCGACCTGGCGATGATCTTCCAGGAGCCGCTCACCCGGCTGAACCCGCTGATGCGCATCCGCGAGCACTTCGAGGAGGCGCTGCGCACGCACGAGCCGGGGGTCGGCAAGGACGAGCTGCGCCGCCGGTCGATGGAGGTGTTGCGCCGCATCGGGATCCCCCCGACCCGCTACGAGTCGTACCCGCACGAGTTCTCCGGCGGCATGCGCCAGCGGCTGATGATCGCGCTCGCGCTGGCGCTGCGCCCCGCGTTCATCGTCGCCGACGAGCCGACCACGGCGCTCGACGTCCTGGTCGAGGCACAGATCCTCGAGATGCTGCACGACCTGCGCAGCGAGATCGACACCGCCCTGCTGCTGATTACGCACAACCTCGGCATCGTCGCCGAGGCCTGCGACCGGGTCGCGGTCATGTACGCCGGCGAGATCGTCGAGATCGGCGACGCGCGAGACGTCTTCCGCAACCCCCGGCACCCGTACACGCGCGAGCTGCTGCGCTCGACGATCTCGCTGTCCACCACGGGCCTGCACTACATCCCCGGTGCGCCGCCGGACCTGGTGGAGCCGCCCAGCGGCTGCCACTTCCACCCGCGCTGCCCCGACGCCATGACCGTGTGCACGACGACGGCACCGCCCGTCGTCGAGTCGGCGGGCACGCTGGCCGCCTGCTGGCTGCAGAGCCCCGGTGCCATCCCGGCGGGCGCCGAGGAGCCGCTCCGACGACGGGAGATCAGTGATGCCGACGAGGCCTGAGACGGCTGCGCCGACCGAGACCCTCATCGAGGTCGAGGAGTTGGAAGTACATTTCCGTCTGCAGGGCAGCAGCCTGGCCCGGCTGTTCGGCCGCGACACGGGGCACGTGCGTGCCGTCGATGGGGTGAGCCTCGAGCTGCACCAGGGCGAGGTGGTCGGACTGGTGGGCGAGTCCGGCAGCGGCAAGACGACGCTCGGACGGGCGCTGCTGGGGCTGGAGCAGCCCACCGGCGGGCGCATCCGGTACGGCGGGAAGGACATCACCCGCCTCGGCGAGCGCGACCTGCGCTCGCTGCGTACCGAGCTGCAGATGGTCTTCCAGGACCCCAACGCAGCGCTCAACCCGGCCATGACGATCGCCCGGCAGGTGGGCCATCCGCTGCGCATCCACGGCCTCGCCAAGGGCCGCGACGACCTGCGGGCCAAGGTGTCGCAGTCCCTCGAGCGGGTGGGACTGGCTCCGGTGGAGCGGTTCCTCGACAAGTACCCGTCAGACCTGTCGGGGGGCCAGAAGCAGCGCGCCGTCATCGCCCGAGCCATCATCACCGGACCTCGGCTGTTGGTCGCGGACGAGCCGATCTCGATGCTGGACATGAGCGTGCGCAGCAAGATCCTCCAGCTGATGCTCGACCTCAAGAACGACCTCGGTCTCACCTACGTCTACATCACCCACGACCTCGCCAGCGCGAAGTTCTTCTGCGACCGGGTGGCGATCATGTACCTCGGGCGCATCGTCGAGATCGGTCGCACCGAGGAGATCTTCCGCGACCCCAAGCACCCCTACACGAAGGCCCTGCTCGCGGCCATCCCCGACCCGGACCCGGACCGGGCGCTGCCGCGGGACCTGCCGCGTGGCGAGATCCCCGACGCGGCCGATCCGCCGTCGGGCTGCGCGTTCCATCCCCGCTGTCCGCGGGCGTTCGAGGCGTGCGGCTGGGAGCCGCGCGACCTGCAGACACTGCTCGACTCGCACTGGGCGAGCGTCTCCGTCGAGGACTACGAGCGTGAGCGCGAGGTCGTCGGTGACCTGTCCGGGCTGGAGCGCGCACGTGGACGTGCGGTGCTCCGGCCGGGTGCAGGCAGCACCGCCGCCGACGTCCGGGCCTTGCTGGACCGGCTGCGGGCCGCAGATCCCGAAGAGCCGTTCTGGCGTGGGGTCGAGTCCGTCGACGTCGAGGGCGGCGACGTCATCGTGACCTTCGCCCCGGCCGAGGACCCGGTCCTGCGCACGGTCTCCGCCGTACGGGTCGCTTGCCACCTTTACGAGGCCTGACCGGCTCACCGCCTGGGCTCAGCCCGCGCCGACCTCGGGGACCGCGTCGGTGCCGGCGGGTCCCACCGTCACGAGCATCCTGGACCCCTGCTGGCACGTCGCCTGGGCCTTCACGTCGAGCCTGGCCGCCTCGAGCTGGCTGTCGCGGACCTGACCGAAGCTCCAGACGTAGATCAAGACATAGAACGGGGTGGTGCCGGCCAGCGCCGGGGCGATCAAGGGGAGGTAGCCGTCGGTGCCCCCGAGCAGCCGGAAGACCTCGAAGCGGCTGCCCCACACGGCGGTGACCGGGACGAGCAGGACCGCCACGCTCGCCAGCACGGCCACGCGACGGGCCCGCGGCTGCAGCAGCCGGATGCCGAATCCCGCCCACGAGCCGACCAACACCGTCAGGGGGACCGCCACCGCCGCGACGAGCGCGGAGTTCGCCAGGTAGCCGAGCAGCGGCACCACCTCGGGCAGGCGCCAGTAGTTGACCAGCGTGGGCTCGCCGGGGACGAGGTCCAGTCCCAGGGGCGGCGCTTCACCGGGCGGGCGCAACGAGCCGGCGACCATGAACAGCAGCGGCGCGGCGAAGACGAGCCCGACCAGCGCCGGCACAAGGTGCCTGCCGACGACCGACCGCCACATGGCTCGGGAGTCTAGACGCCGCCGCCGCCGTACCGTGCCGGGTCCGCGACCAGGCATCGAGCCTCAGCCGGACGACAAGGCCGCCGGCGGGGGCGGGGGCTCCGGCCGGCTCTCGGGCAGCGGTGGGGGGACGCCACCGAACTCCGGGCAGATATCCTGGTGCGCGCACCAACCACACAGCGCCGAGGGCCGTGGCCGCCAGTCACCGCTGTCGGTGGCCCGAGCGATGGCCGCCCACAGTGCCTCGAGCTTGCGCTCGGTGGCCAGCAGGTCGGCCTCGTCGGGCACGTACCGGACGATCTCGCTGTTGCCGAGGTAGACCAGCTGCAGCATCGCCGGCACCACGCCGCGGGTGCGCCACAGCACCAGGGCGTAGAACTTCATCTGGAACAGCGCCTTGGCCTCGACGTGCTCCCCGGGTGATCGGCCGGTCTTGTAGTCGACCACGCGGATCGCACCGCTCGGGTCCACGTCGACGCGGTCGACGATGCCGCGTAGCAGCAGCCGGGAGTCGAGCACGTGCTCGACGTACAGCTCGCGCTCGGCCGGCTCGAGCCGGCTCGGGTCCTCCAGGGTGAACCAGGTCGCCAGCAGTGCCCGGCACTGGGTCAGGAAGGCCGCTCGGTCCAGCGGCTCGGCGTCGTCCCCGGGTGGGTGGAACATGGCGGCCACCCGCTCGTCGGCGGCCAGCACCTCGGCGAGCATCGGCTCGAGCAGCGCTTCGGCCTCGGCCGGCACCCGCCGGTAAGCCGGCAGGTCGAACACGCGCTCGAGCACCGCGTGCACCAGCGTGCCGCGAAACGCTGTGGGGTCGGCCGGCTCGGGCAGCTTGTCGATCGTACGGAAGCGGTAGAGCAAGGGGCAGCTCAGGAAGTCAGACGCCCGCGACGGCGACAGGCTGCCGACGGCAGCAGCGGCGGGGGGAGCGAGCTCGGTCGCAGGTGCCGTCATGCCCATCACTGTAGAAGCGCCCACCGACAGTCCCCGAGTTGTCACCGCTGCACCGCCCTAGAAC
>JACCUZ010000066.1 GCA_013698395.1 Sporichthyaceae bacterium | reverse complement strand
CGACCGCGTCGCGCACGTCATCGGGGGCGAGGACGCGGACGTCCGGGCCCAGGCCGGCCACCTCCTCGGCGAGAAGCTCCGGGTCGGCGAACGGCACCACGAGCTCGTCCCAGCCATCGTCCGCCGGGCGAGTGGCGACCGCCCGGCGGCGCAACGCGTGGCAGGCACCGGTCCGCGCCTGCAGAACGGAGTCCCCCCGGTGCGGCAAAGGTGCCAAGGCGGCCACGGCCGCCCGGAAGTCCACTCCTGCTGGCACCTGCACCTCCCCTGGCGGCCCGATCGGCTCGACAGCGCCGGAGACCCGCGACAGCCGGAACACCCGGGTGGCGTCGCGGTCCCGGTCGTGGCCGACGACGTACCACCGCCCGTGCCGCGAGACGATTCCCCACGGCTCGAGATGGCGCAGCACCACTGTGGAGGAGCCCGGTGTGCGGTAGGGAAAGCGGATCGGGCGCCGGTCACGGACCGCGGCGTAGACCGGGTCGAAAGCGGGTTCGCTGGTCCGGACTCTCGGCTCGATGCCGACCAGGTTCTCGTCGTCGGGCTCGATACCGTCGGCGCGCAGCTTGAGCAGCGCGCGGGACGCCGGAGCGGCCAGGCTGGCCTGCTGCCACACGCGCGAGGCGAGCCCCAGCACGGCAAGCTCGTCGGGCTCGAAGCGCACATCGGGCAGGGCGTAGGCAGCGCGGTCGACGCGGTAGCCCACCTCGTCGTCGAACCAGGCGTGGTTGCTTCCGGTACGCAGGGGCACGCCCATGTCCCGCAGCTCGTCCTTGTCCCGCTCGAACATGCGGTCGAAGGCCTCGTCGGTGGCGCAACCGGCGTACTGCGGGACCGCGGCCCGGATCTGCTCCTTGAGCAGGAACTGCCGGGTGGAGAGCAGGCAGATGACCAGGTTCAACAGCCGCTCGGTCTTCTGCGCCGACACGCTGCCGAACCTACCGCCCGGCGCGCGGCATCAGGTGGGCCCTGATGAGCGTCAGCGGACGTCGAGCAGGTCGACCACGAAGATCAGTGTCTCGCCGGCGCCGATCGCGGAGCCGGCGCCACGGTCCCCGTAACCGAGGTCCGGAGGGATCACCAGGCGCCGCCGCCCGCCGACCTTCATCCCCACCACTCCACGGTCCCACCCCGCGATGACCTGGCCGGCTCCGAGCGGGAAGGCGAACGGTTCGCCCCGGTTCCAGGACGCGTCGAACTCCTCGCCGGTCGAGTAGGCGACCCCGACGTAGTGGACGACCGCGGTGGTCCCGGGAGCCGCTTCCGCCCCGTCCCCTTCAGTGATGTCGACGATCTCGAGCTCTCGCGGCGGCGGACCATCGGGGTAGTCGATCTCCGGCCGTTCGCTCATGTGGCCTTCTCCTTCGCGGGGCCGTGCTGGCCCAAGATGTCGACGACAACCGCCACACTGCCGGTGGCCGCGTCGGTCCCCGGCTGCGCCGGCAGCTCGAGAACCACCCGGCTGCCTACGGGCAGGCCGACCAGCAGGTCGAACGGGCTGGGCTGTTGACCGCCCACCGGGACTCCTTGCGGACCGTCCTGCCAGGTGCTCGCCAGCGGCTTGTTGTCCCAGCTGACCGCGGTGTACTGGACGATCCCCAGCCGGCCTGGCCCGACCTTGGGACCAGTGCCGGTCGCGATGACGGTCGTCCTCGGCTTGGTCGGCGGATCAGCCCCTTCGGGGACCGTGACCTTGGGGTCCTGTTCCCCCTCGACCTTCGGTAACCCCGCGGGCAGCCCCTCGACCGGGGTGGACTTCGGGAGGGCCTGCCCACTGCGATAGGACGCGATCAGGTCGACGACAAAGACCAGCGAGTCGCTGGCCTGGATCCCTGCCTGAGCGTTGCCGGCCTTGCCGTAGCCGTCCTTCGGGGGCGCCACGAGCAGGACGCGGCTGCCCACCGGTACACCGGCGAGCGACTTCACCCAGCCGGAGATGACACCGCCTGGCCCGGCCTTGAGCGGAAACGCGGCCGGCGCGCCGCGGTCGTAGGAGTTGTCGAATACCTTGCGGCTGCGGAAGTTCTTGCCGAGGTAGTCGGCGACGAGCAGGTCACCGGCGCGCACCTTGGGCCCGTCGCCGCGACTGAGGACCTCGGAGGCCAGCTTGCCCGACGGCTTGCTGCCCTTCTCGACCCGGACCGCGGGCTTCGCCCCGTACTCGCCCGTCACGGTGGGCAGACCGTCCTCCCCGGAGCCGCCACCGGAACAGGCGACGAGCAGGCCGGTCACGAGGGCCGGACCGAGCAGACGGGCGAGTGGGCGCACGAAGGAACCTCACGGACGGGATAGGCGGCGGCACGGGAAAAACCACCCTAACCCGACGGATCGCCGACCTCCGCCACCCGCGACACCGGGTCACATGCTGGCGATGAGCTTCTCGACCCGCTCGTCGACCGACCGGAACGGGTCCTTGCACAGCACGGTCCGCTGTGCCTGGTCATTGAGCTTGAGGTGCACCCAGTCGACGGTGAAGTCACGACGGCGCTCCTGCGCCCGCCGGATGAACTCGCCCCGCAGCCGCGCCCGGGTGCTCTGCGGCGGGACCGACTTGGCCTGGAAGATCTCGATGTCGCTGGTCACGCGCTCGGCCGCGCCGTTGCGTTGCAGCAGGTAGAAGAGCCCTCGGTCCCGGGAGATGTCGTGGTAGGCCAGGTCGATCTGGGCCACGCGGGCCGACGTGAGTGAGAGGTCGTTCTTTGCGCTGTAGCGGTCGATGAGCTTTCGCTTCATGACCCAGTCGATCTCGGTCGAGACCGCGTCGAGGTCATCGGACTCGACCGCCTCGAGCGTGCGCTCCCAGAGGTCCAGGACCTGCTTGACCAGGCCCTCGTCGAGCCCCCGCCTCGCCGCGAAGTCCCTGGCCTTGGTCAGGTACTCAGTCTGAATCTCGAGCGCGCTTGCGTCGCGACCGTTAGCGAGCTTGACGGTGCGCCGGCCGGTGACGTCGTGGCTGATCTCACGGATGGCCCGGATCGGGTTCTCCAGGGTGAGGTCACGCATGACAACGTTGGCCTCGATCATGCGCAGCACCAGGTCGGTCGCACCGAGCTTGAGCAGGGTGGTCGTCTCGCTCATGTTCGAGTCACCGACGATCACGTGCAGCCGTCGGTAGCGCTCGGCATCGGCGTGCGGCTCGTCCCGAGTGTTGATGATCGGCCGCGACCTGGTGGTTGCGCTGGACACCCCTTCCCAGATGTGCTCGGCCCGCTGGCTCACGCAGAAGACGGCACCCCGAGGGGTCTGCAGCACCTTGCCGGCCCCGCAGATCAGTTGGCGGCTGACCAGGAACGGGATGAGTACGTCGGCGAGCCGGGTGAACTCGCCGTGCCGGCCGACGAGGTAGTTCTCGTGGCAGCCGTAGGAGTTGCCGGCCGAGTCGGTGTTGTTCTTGAACAGGTAGACGTCACCGGCGATGCCTTCCTCGCGCAGCCGCCGCTCGGCGTCCATGAGCAGACCCTCCAGGATCCGCTCACCGGCCTTGTCGTGAACGACGAGCTCGCGGATGTCGTCGCACTCGGGCGTGGCGTACTCCGGGTGGCTGCCGACGTCGAGGTAGAGGCGAGCGCCGTTGCGCAGGAACACGTTGCTGCTGCGCCCCCACGAGACCACGCGACGGAACAGGTAACGGGCGACCTCGTCCGGCGACAGGCGGCGCTGGCCCCGGAATGTGCAGGTGACGCCGTACTCGTTCTCGAGCCCGAAGATGCGGCGGTCCATGACGGCAACCGTACGCCGCGAGGACCGCCACAGCAGGTGGACCAGCCGAGGGCCGCGACGCGGTTTGACCCCCTTCTCTGGCGGACAGGCCAGACGGCATGACCGAACCCTTCCGCGAGGCCGAGCACGACACCGACGCCGACCACCTGGTCGAGACCCAGGAGTCGCTGCGTGACGAGGACCCGGAGGCCATGCCGATGGACCGAGACACGGAGGTCGGCGACCGACCCCTCGGCGCCGAGAAGTTCGGCACGACCTCCGCCGAGCAGGCCGCGGGCGAGTCGCTCGACCAGCGCCTGGCGCAGGAGGTGCCCGATGTCGGGGAGCACGACCCGGTCGACGACATCGTGGCGGCCGACCCAGCGACCTTCGCGGCTGACGCTGTCGACGCGGAGCTGACCGACGAGGGCGTGCTCGACGACGCCTACGGCGACAGCACCGACGTCACGGAGGCCGACGGCGGCCTCGGTGTCGGCCGCCTGGTCGAGCCCGACGAGGGCGTCCGCACCGACACGGAGAAGGACGTGGTGGCCACCGACGTCGGCCGCGACGGCGGGGGCGTTTCCGCCGAGGAGGCTGCGATGCACGTGGAGGAGGCTCGATGAGTGTCGACCAGCCGGAGCGAGGCGACGACGAGGAGACGGGGAGCCGCACGGCCCAGCCTGAGCCGCGCGCCACTTCGGGTCGCCCGTGCCGGCCCGTGCCGCTCACTTCCGGCTGAGCACCAGCCCGTCGATGTGGACGCGCTTCCCGCTGGAGCGCACGGTCACGGTCACCGTGCCCGCCTCCCGCGGGAACGGTCGCAGCATGACGACCTGCCGCCGCCGCAACGTCGGCGCGGAGAGGTCGACCTGACCCACCCACCTGCCGTCGATCCGCACGGCCACGACGCCACAGGGACGGCATACGGTCGCCACCACTCCGACACGGGCCACCTTGGCGCCCGGTCGGGCGAGCTTGGCCCCCCGGGTCGTGCTCGACATGAACGTTCCGGCGTAGTTCCGCGAGCCGGTCCGGGCCTTCCAACCCGCCGTGGTGGCGGCGAGCCGACGGTCGTCCAGAGCGCGGGTCAGGCAGCGGCTCCCGGTCCACGCGGACAACTGGCCCGCCCGGTTACGGACACGCACGGACACGCAGTAGGTGTGCCCCGGACGAAGGCCCAGCGGCGCGTCGAGGTTGGCGGTGCGCTGCCACCCGGCCGGGCGGGTCCACGCACCGAACCCGCCGTCCCAGCGCGCCCGGCGCCAACGTACGTCGTAGGACGCCACGGCGCTCGAGCTGATGCCGCCGGCCCAGGTGAACCGGGTGCTCGCGGTGACGGTGCCCAACGTGGTCGGACCGGTCGTGCGCACGCTCGGCCGACCGCTGGACAGCCGGTTCCACACGCCGCCCGTCCCCGCGTTGTCCAGCGCAGCCTGGTCGACGGTCGTCGTCGGCTGAGGGGTGCCGTACAGGGCCCACGACGGGACGAAGGTCCCCACCCCGTTGGTGACCCGGTAGATCCGTCCGGTAGCAGCGCCGACGAGGAATGTGCCGTCCGCCGGGCGGCTGGGCAGCGAGTCGAACTGCGTCGGCGACAGCGGCTGCACCGGCTGAGATGGCAGGCCGACCGACTCCCAGGAGCTGGTGAACACCGGAGCACCACCGGCGATGCGGTAGACGTCGCTGCTCCCGGAGATCCCGACGAAGGAACCCTCAGCAGCCAGCTGGCTGGGTGACACGGCCCCGTCGACGGTGTTGCTGTCGATGTTGATCGTCACGCCTCCCCACGTCTCGGTGTGCCCGCCGCGGTACTGACGGATCCGCTGGTGGTCGTCCCACTGGTCGGCCGGCACCTCCGGGTCGCTCGTGCTGGTGTCGCAGTTCGTGAGGTCCGTGCACCAGCGGGCGATCCAGAGCTGGTCGGGCTGGTCGAAGACGGGGTTGGACAGCTGGCTGACGAGTGCTCTGATCGTCGACCCAGCGCTCCCGTAGACCCCCGAGACGTAGCCGCGGTAGTGCAGCTGTGCCGTCCACGCGTCGAGGAAGTCCAGGACGGCCTGCCGGCACCCCGTGTCGGAGTAGGTGAACGCTTCCATGTCGAAGTAGACGGGGTTGCCCGATCCCAGGCCGAGGGCGTTGAGCTGCACAATCGCGTCGTCAGCAGCGGCGCTGCCCTGGGCGGCTGCCTGCGCCGGGTCAATGCGGTTGGGGTAGTCCCGGCACGGCGCCTGGAGCCCGACGTAGGTCGGGATGAGCACCCAGCCTTGGGCGATCACGCTGCTCACCCACGACGCGTTGAGGTTGGGCTGCGCGCAGCCCCGGCTCGCACCGCCGATGTACATGTTGACCGCCTTGTACGGCGACGCGGAGTACCACGTGGCGAGCTCGGACAGCGTCCGCGCGGTGCAGGCGTCGAAGCCTTGGCCCGTGAAGGTTGTCGCCGCCGACACCGCGCGCTGCCCGGCTGTGCTGATGCTGCCCGCCGGGCTAGTTCCGGCGAAGGTTCGGGCGGAGTAGCGGCCCGACGGGGAGTGGACGTCGACCGCTCCCCCGGCGTAGGTGACGCTCGCAGCGATCTCGCGTGCGGCCGCAGGGTCGCGCCCAGCGGACACGACGACGGCTACCCGTGAGTCGGCCGAGGTCACGACCCGGTCGGGTCGGACCACCCCCTGCAACGACCGGGTCGTCAGGTGCACCGCCTGCGTGCGGCCGACGAGGCGTGGTGGGCAGGTGCTGCGGGTGGGGTCGCCGAGATAGACCGCGCTGCGGTCGAAGCGGACGCAGCCCGGCTTCCCGGTCACGTCGTGCACCGGCCAGTCGGCCGGGACGGTGACACGGAAGCCGCGGAAGGGGACCGTCTTTGACTGGCCGGCCGCCTCGGCCGGCCACGGCACGGCGGTGAGCGCCAGGACCAGGACGGTCCCACCGGCTGCGGCAGCCCGCCCGGCGCTGCGGAAGGTGCTGGCGAGCATGATGTCCCCCGGGTAGGCGCGACCCCGGCTGCACGTGGGGGTCGACAGGAAGCCTACGGGTGACAGGTCCCGTCAGGCCCGTGACCGCGCCGTGGCCCGGTCGTTCGCCTTGCGGATCGCGTCGACGAGCTCATCCTTCGACATCCGTGACCGGCCCCGGATGTCCAGCCGTTTGGCCAGCTCCATCAGATGGCTCTTGGTGGCGTTGGCATCGACCCCACCCGCGGTCGGTCCGCCCCGACGAGCAGCGGCACCGCGCTTGCCGGCCCGGGCGTCGGAGGAACCTTTGTGGTCCTTCTTCTCCCAGTGGTCGCCGACCTTCTCGTGCGTGTGCTTGAGCGCGGAGAACGCGGTGCGGTGCGCCCTCTCCCCCTCGCCGTACTGCTCGACGGCCGAGTCGTGCGCCGCGCCCCAGGTGTCCCGGGCCTTCTTGGCCGACCGGGCGACCGTGGAGGGCATGTCCTTCTTGGCTGGCATGTACCTCACCTCGCTGCTTCTACGGGCATCACCACAGTCTCAGAGCAACCCAGCAACATCCAGCGCCACATAGATGAGGTCGGAGTCGGTCGTCCCGCCCTCCCGGGCGACCCGCCGCAGCTCGTCGGCGCTGAGGAGCACCGGCTCGCAGTACTCGTCGCCACCCCATGAGGTGACTTCGCCCTGCGCCCGACACCCACGGGCGATCGCGACGTGCCGACGCCAGGTCGAGGCGCCGAACGCCCACGACGCACCCGCCGGCTCGACCGACTCGCACGAGTACCCGGTCTCCTCCCGAAGCTCTCGGGCTGCAGCGTCGAGCAGCTCCTCGCCCGGATCCACGATGCCGCCGGGAAGGTCGAGGACGATGGCGGCCGGCCCGGGTCGGAACTGGCGGGTGAGGACGATCTGTCCATCGTCGGTGAGGGCCAGCACACCGACAGTGGTAAAGGCCATGGTGTGGATGTCCCAGTCCGAGACCGACCCGTCGGGCATCCGGTAGGTCCGCGTGGTCACCGGCAACCATCCGTCCGTACGCCGGCGCTGGCCGAGCAGCTCCCACGGCACCACTCGCCGTGCCCCGCTCGGCTCGGGGTCGTTCACGCCCCCGGCTGGCCGTCGCCCGGCTCTGGAGCGGGCCCCGGCGGCTCGTGCGAGCCACCGGCGAGCGAGGTGGGGGGTGGTGTGTCGCGCTCGGGAGAGGTGGTCGCGTCGCCGCGGGTCTCAGTCTCGCCCGGCAGCCCGAGCAGGCCGGCCAGCGCGGCGCTGCTGAGCCGGCGGAACTTCCGGCGGGGCCGGTCCCGCTGGAGCACGGCAACCTCGAGCTGAGCCGGGACGAGCGTGCGCTGCTCTCCAGTGGCCGGGTCCCGGCCGAGCAGCTCGACCGCAGTGCGCAGGGCCTCCTCGAGCGGCATCCCGTCGCGGTAGCGCTCCTGCAGCGCCTGGGTGATCTGCTCCGCCGAGCCGCCCATCGCCACGAAGCCGTGCTCGTCTCCGACGGACCCGTCGTAGGTCAGCCGGTAGATCTGGTCCTCGTCGCTGGTTTCGCCTACCTCGGCGATGACGATCTCCACCTCGAACGGCTTGGACTCGACCGTGAAGATCGTCCCAAGGGTCTGCGCGAAGACGTTGGCCAGGCCGCGCCCGGTGACGTCCTGCCGGTCGTACGAATAGCCGCGCAGGTCGGCGTAGCGGACCCCGGCCATCCGCAGGTTCTCGAACTCGTTGTACTTGCCGACCGCCGCGAATGCGATGCGGTCATAGATCTCGGACACCTTGTGCAGCGCCCGGGAGAGGTTCTCGGCCACGAACAGGATGCCGCCGTCGTACGCGATCACGACCACGCTGCGGCCACGCGCGATGCCCTTTCGGGCATAGTCGGCGCGGTCCTTCATCACCTGCTCGGGCGAGACGTAACCGAACGGCATCGTCACGATGGGATCTCCAAGGTCGAGGTCGTCGGGGTGCTCGGCGCGCTCATGTCACGCTCATGTCAGGGGCGACTGCGGGCCGCCGGGGTTGGACATGCGGGCGGTCACCACGGTGTCCACCAGCTCGCCCACGTCGTCGTCCGAGAGCCGTCGGTATCCCTCAGCGGTCACCATCGACACCACCGGGAAGATCCGACGAGGAAGATCCGGTCCACCGGTGGCGGAGTCCTCGTCCGCCGCGTCGTAGAGCGACTGCACCGCGCACAGCGCCGCCTCGTCCGGGGTGAAGTCGTCCCGCCACAACTTCTTCAGCGCGCCACGCGCAAACAGCGAGCCCGAGCCGACGGAGTGGAACTTCTGCTCCTCGTAGCGGCCACCGGTCACGTCGTAGGAGAACAGCCGGCCGGCCTGGGCCGGGTCGTCGGCGTCGAGGTCGTAACCGGCGAAGAGCGGCACGACGGCGAGACCCTGCATGGCCATCCCCAGGTTGCCGCGGATCATCATGGCCAGCCGGTTGGCCTTTCCCTCGAGGGACAGCACGGTGCCCTCGATCTTCTCGTAGTGCTCGAGCTCCACCTGGAAGAGCCGGACCATCTCGATGGCGATGCCGGCCGCACCGGCGATGCCCACGCAGGAGAACTCGTCGGCGTGGAACACCTTCTCGATGTCCCGCTGGGCGATGTAGTTGCCCATCGTTGCCCGGCGGTCGCCAGACATGACGACACCACCAGGGAACGTGAGCGCCACGATCGTGGTGCCATGGGGCGCTTCGTTGGTGAGGGCGGTCACGGGCGGGGTACGCCGGCCGGGGAGCAGCTCGGGCGAGTGGTCCCCGAGGAACTCCGTGAACGACGAGCCGCCCGGGACCAGAAAGGCCGCGGGTAGGCGTCCGGAGCCGGCGTGCTGGGTCACCTTGGAGATCCCTCTCGACGACGTGTCACCTGTCGACGGCGACCCTACTGCGGGGGTGATCAGCACGCCTGGCCAAAGCCCTCCCCCACCAGTCGGCGCTGCCACGCGAGATCGATGCGCGAACGACTCGGCCGATCTCCCTCGAGGTAGACCGCAGCCCGCCGAAGGTTGGCCGGCTGGTCGTCGAACTGGCCGAGTGCCGCGTTGCAGCGGAAGCAGAGCACTCCCCTGATGCGACCGCTCGTGTGGTCGTGGTCGACATGGGCTGCCTCGGCCGTGAGGCAGATTGCGCACAGACCGTTCTGGTTACTAAGCATTTCCGCGAGGTCGTCAGGGGTGAGGCCGTAGCTCCTCGCCAGGTGGTCTGCTCGATCCTTGCGTGACACGCACTCGCGGCAGCGGAAGTGGTAGCCGTCCGCAGATCGTGTCCGCTTGGCCCAGTCTCCGAGCGGCAGCACTTGCTGGCAGCCACGGCAGAACTTGAATCCGGCGGGAACCTGCGCCGGTTTCACGACGTGTCCCTCGCTTTCGCGACGCGCGCGATAGATGTCAGCGAAGCAGTCACGACAGTAGGTCTGTCGCCCGTCCGGCGTGGGTGGACGTGCAGCGAGCTTGCGCGGACGCTTCTGCCTCGCCAACTCCGCTGCGCATGCCTTGCACCTGCTCTGCAATCCGTCCTTCGAGGCGCGGTTACGCGCAAAAGCGTCCAGCGGCAGTACCCGGTCGCACCGGGTACACAATTTGCGCTCCGGGCTGTCCGCGCTCATCTCGATCGGCAAGCCTTTGTAGGAAGTCTCACCTACTGACCCCCCTTCTGCACGAACCCGCGTACAAAATCCTCTGAATTGGACTCGAGGACCTCATCCACTTCATCCAGCAGGGCGTCGATGTCCTCGTCGAGCTTCGCTTTGCGTTCCGCGACCTGGGTCGCGGCCTCGGCCTCCACCTCGTCGGCGTCCTGGATGTTCTTGCTGGCCCGCTTCTGACCGCCCGTGTCCTTCGTCGCCATCCCGGTGCCGCCCTCCCGCAGCGATGTTCGTCCTATGGATGACCATAGTCGCCACCTGGACACAACCCGCTGGCGAACGGA
>JACCUZ010000060.1 GCA_013698395.1 Sporichthyaceae bacterium | reverse complement strand
GGCGCTGCCCCGTCGTCGTACCCGGTGAGCAGCCTGCGTACCGAGGCCCGTGGCGAGGACAGCTGCATACAGACGGGCTCCCGTGGTTGGCAGTCGGAGTCCCATCATCGCCCACCGCGTTGCCTCGCCCCGGACCGTCGAACTCGGGGGGACCCGGCCGGGCGGCGGGGGGGCGGGCGGCGCTCAGGGCTGCATGCGGGCCATGGCCAGGGTCACGAGGCTGATCAACGCCTGCTTGGTTGCCTGCCGGCTGCGCGCGTCGGTGTAGAAGACGGGCACCTCCGGGCGTACGGCCAGCGCTGCCCGTACGTCGTCGAGGGTGTGCCTGGCCACACCGTCGAAGCAGTTGACGGCCAGCACGAACGGGATCTGTCGGGCCTCGAAGTAGTCGACCGCGTCGAAGCACGCGTCCAGCCGCTCGGTGTCGACGAGCACCACGGCGCCGATGGCCCCCGTGATCAGGTCGTCCCACATGAAGTGGAAGCGGTCCTGGCCCGGCGTTCCGAAGAGGTACAGCCACAGGTTTCCGGGCAGCGCGATGCGCCCGAAGTCCATGGCCACGGTCGTCGTGGTCTTGCGGTCGGTGACGCCACCTGCGTCGTCGACGCCGAGCGAGTGCTCGGTCATCGCCGCCTCGGTGGACAGCGGCTCGATGTCGGAGATGGAACCGATGAACGTGGTCTTGCCGACGGCGAACCCGCCCGCCACCACGATCTTCACCGTCACCGGGGCGACCGGCATGGTCTCTACCGGCACCTGCTGCGACGGTCGCGCCGGAGCGGCCGTGAGGTCAGAGCGCGGAAATGCCATCGAGAACACTCTCCAGGACCTTGAGGTCGTTGGCAGGGTTGGCCGAGCTCGCTGACCCCGTGTGCACGGTGACGAGGCCCTGGTCGGCCAGGTCACCGACGACGACCCGGATCACCCCCAGGGGAAGCGACAGGTGCGCGGACAGCTCAGCGATGGACAACATCGACTCGCCGGCCAGCTTGAGGATGCCGCGCCGCTCCGAGGTGGCGACGGGATCGGTCGCGCCTGGGACAGCGCTGACCAGGGCCTCCAGGGGCAGGTCGTTGCGCGCCGATCGGGTGCGCCCCCGGGTCCGGGTGTACGGGCGCACGATCCGCGAGTCGTCGGCACCGTCGGCGTC
The DNA here is from genome assembly GCA_013698395.1 of Sporichthyaceae bacterium. Taxonomy (GTDB): domain Bacteria; phylum Actinomycetota; class Actinomycetes; order JACCUZ01; family JACCUZ01; genus JACCUZ01. The sequence goes on along the minus strand of JACCUZ010000060.1, from coordinate 1,125 downwards.
GGCGTCGTAGAGGTCGTGACCGCGCCGAGGCGGCCTCCCGGCATCGGGGTCAGGTGTTGCGGCGTCGTCCATCCCAGCTCACCCCTGTACACCGATCGGACTCGACACAGACGCGCCGAGCGGCAGGTGCGAGCGCATCTCGCTCACCAGCTGCGGCGTCATCGTCGCCTCGGCCCTGGTCACCAGCAGCGTCATCTCGTAGCCGACCATCCCGACATCGCAGGTGGCGTCGGCTGCCACGGCCAGTGCCGAGCCGTCATTGATGCTCGTCGTGAAGAGGAACAGCTGGTCCATCTCCACGATGGACTGCCGCACTCGCCCGCCGCGGAGCTGTCGAGCGGCTCCGCGGGTAAGGCTGGACAGGCCGGACACGATGGCCGCCAGCTGGTCGCCCTGCACCCGGTCCACGTCGTCGGACATGGCCATCAACAGTCCGTCCGCGGACACGACCAGGGTGTGCTGGACTCCTGGGACGCTCTTCGCGAAGTTGTCGAGCAGCCAGCTGAAGTCCCTGGCCTCGGTGCTCAAGGTGCTCACGTCACTCGTTCCTTTGCTCGGGCTGGGGCACGGGTTCAGACACCGCTTCTCCGGCGCTACGGCCGCGTTCGACGCCGGCTCGGAAGCCGGCGAGCATGCCGCGTACCTCGCTCGCGCTGCGTTGCCGGCTGGGCGGTGGGTCAGTTGTGGGTATGGGCGCGTCTTCAGCGGGCTTGGGGGTACGCCGGGTCAGCCCGTCGGGCGCGGCAGCCGGTTGCACCGAGGGCGTGAATGCGGGTTCGTAGAGCCCGCGCAGCTCGGATAACGCCGAGGACGCGAGCTCCGAACGGGCCGCGAAGCGCTCGAGGTCCTCCGAAGGAGCGACAGGCGCGGCCACCGTCTCAGTCACCGGGCTGCGCGCCGGCAGCGACGCGGCGCCGACGGAGGCCGGCTTGGCCGAGTCGGCGCCCGGAAGTATCGACTCGGCAGCCGGCCGCGAGGCCAGGTCAGTGAGGGACTCGCTCGCGACCGGCACTCGCACCGGCGCCGCCGCAGAAGAGGCCGGGGCCGCAGAAGCGGCCGGGGTCGCGGGCGCGGGCGCGAACATCGGCTCCGGCTCCCGCTCCCGCTCCGGCTCCGGCTCCGGCT
>JACCUZ010000049.1 GCA_013698395.1 Sporichthyaceae bacterium | reverse complement strand
TGGCGGTTTCGCCCATGGCGGTGACATCCGAGCGCTCCCCATCAGATCGTTCCGCCGGCGGGATAGGGCCAGCCCTACGACAGCGGCCAGGCCACCTCCGCAGACGGGGGCGGTTGTGGCGCCCTAGCGTCGGTCTGACCACCCCATAACACCAAACATGGAGGTCTAAGCATGCCTACCCTGGTAAAGATCCGGCTGCCAGGATGCGGATGTGCTTTTCGACATCGAACGCGCCCGGCGCGATACCCCAGGAACAGCCCACGTCGCCCACCTCAACAACGCCGGGTCGGCGCTTCCGCCCTCGCAGGTCACCGAGGCGGTCGTAACCCACCTCCGCCGAGAGGCGCAGATCGGCGGGTACGAGGCAGCCGCGGAGGCAGCGGCGCAGGTTGAGCGGACGTACGCGGCGATCGCACAGTTGCTGGGTTGCGCGCCGGATGACGTGGCGGTGGTGGAGAACGCGACTCGTGCGTGGGACATGGCCTTCTACGCTATGACGTTTCGACCGGGTGACCGCATTCTCACGAGCCGCGCAGAGTACGCAAGCAACGTCATCGCCTTCCTCCAGCTCGCTGCGCGGACCGGCGCCGTCGTGGAGGTGGTCGACGACGACGAGCATGGTCAGCTGTCGGTCGCGGACCTGCGGCGCCGTCTCGGCGAGGGCGCTGGCCAGGTGAGACTCATCGCGATCACCCATGTGCCGACCCACGGCGGGCTGGTCAACCCCGCCGAGCAGGTGGGTGAGCTCTCCCGCGATGCGGAAGTGCCGTTCCTCCTCGACGCCTGCCAGTCGATGGGCCAGCTGGCCGTCAATGTCGAGGCAATCGGCTGCGACCTGCTCTCCGCCACGGGGCGCAAGTTCCTACGAGCTCCGCGGGGCACCGGGTTCCTCTACGTACGACCGTCGATCCTCGACCAGCTCGAGCCGCCATTCCTCGACCTGCACGCGGCGACGTGGACGGCACCGGACCGCTACGTCGTCCGCCCAGACGCGCGGCGCTTCGAGAATTGGGAGACCAACGTCGCCGCCAAGATCGGGCTCGGCGTCGCCGTCGACTACGCCCTGTCCTGGGGACTCGCCGCCATCGAGAAGCGGGTCACCGCCCTTGCCGAGGGGCTGCGCGAGCGCCTGAACGGCCTCGACGGGGTGCAGGTGCACGACCGGGGCGCGCGCCGCTGCGGCATCGTCACCTTCACCGTCGACGGTGTTGGCGCCCAGGATGTGCACCGGCGGCTGACCGACCGGCGGGTGAACACCAGCGTCTCGCGCGCCGAGCAGGCGCGCTTCGATCTGCCCGGCCGAGGGCTGCCTGACCTCGTGCGCGCCTCGGTCCACTACTACAACACCGAAGACGAACTCGACCGGCTCGTCGGTGCCGTTCCCGCCCCCGTCGTCTCGGCATGACCATTCACCACGAGCTGGACGTCGAGGTGCGCGGACCGTGGTCTTTGACGACGAGCAGGGCCTTCTGGGAGGGCTTCGCCCCAGGCGTACTTGCGCCGCAGGATAAGGCGCATCAACTGCGCTCCGTCTTCTGCGTCGAGGGTGACTGGCACCGGGCCGAGGTCGTGGTGATCCAGAACGGAAGCACAGCAACAGTCGCGCTGACCGGAGACGGCGACCTTGACTTGGCTGCAGCGCAGGTCTGCCGCTTTCTCGCGCTCGACGTCGACGCCCGCGAGTGGCCCGAGGTTGCTCAGCGGGACCCGGTCATTGCTGACGCGCAGAAGCAGCTGCCCGGCCTGCGGCCGTGCGGCTTTCACTCCGCGTACGAGGCCGCCGCTTGGTCGGTGCTTTCCCAGCGCATCCGCATCGCGCAGGCAGCACGCTTGCGTGACGACCTCGTGCGTCGCCACGGGGACGGGGGTGCGTTCCCGGCGCCTCGTGTGCTGCGTGACCTCGACCTTGACCTGCCCGGGCGCAAAGCCGAGTACCTGCGCGCCGTGGGCGAGGCGGCGATCGACGGCCGCCTCGACGGCGCTGTCCTGCGGACGCTCGACCCGGACGAGGGCATCCGGGTGGTGCAGGAAATCAAGGGACTCGGACCCTTCGCCGCAGAGCTCGTTATCGTCCGCGGTGCGAACGCGCCAGACGTTCTACCTCGCCATAAGAGCCGGCTCAACTCCGAAGTCGCCGAGCGTTACGGCCCCGACCGCAGGCTCTCCGAGGTCTCAGAGCTCTGGCGACCATTCCGCACGTGGGCCGCCGTCCACCTCCGCGCTCTCGGTCAGCGGAGTGCCGCGCCTTCCCCTTCGCGACGCTGACCTCGCGCAGGCGCAGTCAACTCCTCAGGAGCGACCCGGTTGCCCGATCGGCAGAGGAACTCCGTCGAGAAGAGGTCGGCCAACCGAAAGAACTGCTCGTCGGTCGCCGACCACATGACGCGGACGGACTCGAAGGGATTGTTCATAACGACTCCCGTGATGCTGGCCCGGCTGGTCCGGTGCCTGCCCAGAACGCTAGGCCGGCCACGACGACCTGCCGATCGGTCGGACCGCCGGATCGCGGGATGCGGGCCACCGATCGAGTGGTGCCTTCCCCTCTCGTCTACGGTGGGGCTCGCCACGGCCTGGTCCAGGGCATCACCCGGGCTTCCGAAGGCTGAAGGCCGCCTAGCTCCCTGATCCCTGGTTGGCTGGGAGCTCGATGGTCGCCCGAACGTCCCCGAGGCCACGCGCCACCAGCAGCTTGCCGCCGCTGTTGAGTCGCTCCCAGGTGTTGGTCGTAGTGTCCCATCGCCGCATCAGCCGATGGTCGGAGGTGACCTCCGCCCGGACCGACTCGCCGGGGGCAGCGGTTACCGACTGCCATCCCACGAGTCGGGTCGGTTGGTCCCCCTCCGCTGGTTGTAAGTAGACCTGTACGACCTCCCGGCTGTCGCGGGAGCCGGTGTTGGTGACGGTGACGGTGACTGTCGGAGGGTCGGTCTGCGGGAGCTCCGGCTTGGAGTAGTCCCAGGTCGAGTAGCCCAGGCCGTGACCGAACCAGAACGCAGGTGCTGGTGCCCGGTGGGCGTGATGGCCGCGGTAGCCGATGAATGCTCCTTCGGCGTACTCGAGGTCTCCGTCGACCGGGGTGACCGACCAGGCGGGCGCCGCTTCATCATCGGCCGGAAAGGTGGTCACCAGCCGCCCGGCCGGTTCGATGGTGCCGAGCAGCGCGGCAGCGACGGCGTGGCCGCCCTCCTGCCCGGGCAGCCCGGCCCAGAGCACCGCGTCGACCTCGTCGACCCACGGCATGAGTACGGGGGTGGCGGCGTTGACGACGACGATGGTCTTGCGAGCCGCGGATGCGACGGCGCGGATCTGCTCGTCCTGCCGGCCCGGCAAGCGCAGGGTTGTCTTGTCGACTGCCTCGGTTTCCTGCTCCTCGGTGAGCCCGACAACCACCACCGCGATGTCGGCTGCCCGCGCCGCTGCGGCTGCCTCGGCGATGACGTCGTCCTGGTCGCGGGGGGCGCGCCGGGCGATCAGCCCGAGCATCCCGGCGCCGGCCATGGGCGAGTGGCCGTCACTACTACTCGCCGGCCGCATGGTCACGATGGCCTCGATGAGGTCGCCGGACTGCGCGACGAGCTCAACGGTATCGATGGGCGGGTTCAGGACCTCCTCTGCCATGCCCCTGCCGGACACGGCCAGGCGCCAGCGGCGTACTTGCCCGGCAGCATGCAGCTCCCACGAACCGACGCCCATGACCCCGATTTCGACGGGGCCGCCCTCGGTGAGCCGGGCTTGGAGCCGCACGGAGTGCACGACGTCGTCGAAGTCGTCGTCCAAGCCCACCAGGGTGGTGGCGCTGGAGCTGTGCCGTTCCTCGAGCACCGACCCGTCCGCCGCGAACACGGTGAAGGCCACGCCCGGTTCGCCGGTGCGCGGGTCGGTGACGAACCCGGGTCGCGCCGGGACCGGTCGGCTGCGCACCTCGACCCCGTCGGTCACCGTGACGGCGCTGCCGAGCGGCTCCGTCAGCCCGTCGGCCACGCTGACCTGGTACGGCGCGTTGACCTGCGCCGATCCGCCGCCCATGTTCGTGGTCTCGACGGCGTGGCGCCCGATGAGCGCGATGGTCTGGCCGCCGGCCAGCGGCAAGACGGCGTCCCTGTTGGTCAACACCGTGATCCCCTGAGCGGCGAGGCGAGTCAGCTGCTCCTTGCGCTGGGAGCTGTCCGGACCCGGCAGGTCGCTCGGATAGTCACGAGGTTCGCCGAGCGCACCCGTCCGGTCGGCCAGCAACAGCAGCCGCCGGAGGTGGTCGTCGACCACCGACTCGGCTACCTGACCGGCGGAGACGGCGGCCACGAGCGCGTCACCCCACGGCCCGTCGGGACCTGGCATGACGAGGTCGAGGCCCCCATTGGCCGCTGGGGCGGCGGTCTTCGTGGCGAACCAGTCGGACATGATCAGTCCTTGGTAACCCCACTCACCCTTCACGATCTCGTTGTTGACGTAGTGCTGCTCGGTGGCGGCCACCCCGTTGACGTCGTTGTAGGCGGCCATCATGGACCACGGGTCGGACTCCTCCACAGCGATCTCGAACGGCAGCAGGTACAGCTCACGCAAGGTCGCCTCGTCGACGACGCTGTTCATGGTGTTGCGCTCGGTCTCGGACTCGTTGGCGATGAGGTGCTTCAAGCACGCCCCGACGCCGAGGCTCTGCATGCCCCGGACGTACGCCGCGGCGAGCTTGCCGGTCAGCAGCGGGTCCTCGGAGTACGCCTCGAACAACCGTCCGCCCAGTGCAGATCGGTGCAGGTTGATGGTCGGGCCGAGCACGACATGGATCCGCTGAACCAGCGCTTCCTCGGCGAGCAGCCTGCCGACCTCGTACGCGGTGTCCTCGCTCCACGACGACGCAAGCAGGGTCGCGTTCGGGAACAGGGCTACCGCGCCGCCCCCAACGAACTTGAGGCCGCGGACGCCGGTCGGCCCGTCGGACAGGCGCAGCTCGCCCAGCCCGATGGACTCCTCCGGTGCGAGGGTGAACGCGGTTGCGCCGGTGAGCAGCTTGACCTTCGTGGGGAGGTCGAGCGCACCGATGAGCTCGGAGTAGTCCCCCGGTGTGGTGGCTGTCGACATCAGGTCACCGTTCCTTCCTGGACCGCAGAAAGCGATAGTGCGTCGACCCTCATCGGGGAGTGACCGCGTCGAGTCCGGCAGCGGCGGCAGCCTGCTGCAGCTCGACGTCGTAAGCGATCATCGCGTCGGCGCCGATGCGCAGCGCCACCGCGAGGTGGATAGCGTCGTGCGACCGCAGCCCCCAAGGCAGTGCGCCGGCAGTCAGCAGATCCCCGCGGGTGAGGTCGACGAGGGTCACCGTGTCCAGCAGCTGTCCGACAGCCTCTGCTTGGATGGCTCCCGGGTGGCGCCGCGCTGCGCCGTGCAGCTCGGCGTGCAGCAGCCAACCGGCAGCCATTTCGCCTTGCGCATCGCCTATCTCCGCCTGTACGTACGTCGCGAGGGCGCGCGACTCCGGTTCGTCGACGAGCAGCTTCATGGCCGCAGACGTGTCTAGATAAGCGATCACCTGTGACCGCGTACGTCGTCGAGCAGCTCGGCACTGGTCATGGCGCTCGCGGATCGCTTGATGGTGGCCAGCTGCGTGACCGGTCGGCGCGCCGGCCGGGCCTGCCCGTCAGCCACCAGGCGCGCAAGGGTCGGCGCGTTCGGCGGTGAGATGACGGCCGCGACCCGTCCGTGGTTGGTCACCTGCACGATCTCGCCGGCCGCGACGGCACGCAGAATCTCCGCACTGTGGTTGCGCATCTCCCGATGAGTCACAATCCGCATGTAGCACACCGTAGCACCGAGGGAGGAGCCTGAACCGCTGGGGTCAGGGAACCAAGACGAGCTTTCCGCGAACGTGGCCGCCCTGACTGATGCGATAGGCCTCGCCGGCACGGGCGAACGGGAAGGTCTGCACCTTGATCACCAGCTTGTTCTGTGCCAGTAGCTCCGCGACCTGCGCCAGGGCTTCCATGGGATGACTGTCCGCGCCACCCCCGGACAACCGGGCTCCCGCCTGATCAGCAGCGAAGTTGGCGATCGACACCACCTGGGGACGCCTCGGGGGCCAGGCTGATCAGCTCCTCGATCGGGGTCTTGCCGGCGACATCAAGGACAGCGTCGACCGGTCCGCCGGCGGCAGCCCGGACGCGAGCGACCACGCCCTCGCCGTAGAGCACGGGGATCACCCCGATCTCCCGCAGGTAGTCGTGGTTGGCCTCGCTCGAAGACGCGATCACCCTCGCGCCTCGGGTCGCCGCCGTCTGCACCGCGACCGCACCCACGCCACCTGCGCCACCGTCGACAAAGAGCGTGTCACCGGCCTTGACGGCGAGCAGACGGAGGCCCCGCTCCGCGGTCTCACCGACCACACCCGCCGCGGCAGCCACGGCCCAATCGATGGACGACGGCTTGGCCGCCCAGGAGTCCAGAACGGCGTACTCCGCATGGGTGTTCTGGCCGCGTCCCAGAACGTCATCACCCACGGAGACTCCCGTCACCCCGTCGCCGACCTCGTCCACCACGCCAGCGGCGTCGTATCCGAGGTAACCCGTACCCACCATGGGCTGGCCGCCCGACAAGGCCCCCGCGAGCGTCTTCCAGTCGATCGGGTTCACGCTGGCCGCACGCACAGCGATCCGGACCTGGCCGTGGCCTGCGTGCGGATCGGGCGCGTCTGACCATTCGAGAACCTCGGGACCTCCGTAAGCCGTGAACTGCAGCGCCTTCATCCAACGGACCTCTCAGATCGGCGGGTACTGCCCGGGAGCCGGCTGCAGGTTGGGTGCCGGAAACCGGACTGGGCGTACGGTCAGCGTGTGGACCTCAGAGCAATGATCGCGGAGGAGCGGCGGCGGGCGGCCGACCTCATCGAGCCGTTGACCGCGGAGCAGTTGCGCACGCCAAGCCTGTGTGGGAAGTGGACCGTGCACGATGTCGCGGCGCACTTGTTGATGCCGCTTGTCACGCCGATGAGCACGTTCATGGAGGCGATGGTCACGAGCTTCTTCAACT
>JACCUZ010000004.1 GCA_013698395.1 Sporichthyaceae bacterium | reverse complement strand
GCCGGGGCTGCCTCGGGGGCGCTGGCCGCCTCGCTACCCGCGGCGCGTACGTCACAATCGGCGGCGGCCTCGTCCGCCGTGGGCCGAGCGGCGGCCGGAGTGCCCGCCGCAGCGGTTTCCGCGACCTTCTTGGCGGCCCGCTTCCTCGGGGTGGTGGCACCTTCCTTCGGCTCGCCGGCGGAGTCCTTGGCGGCGGCCTCGAAGATGCTCTTCTTGTCCGTCCGTGGCTCGGCGACCCGCAGGGTCCCCTCGGCGCCGGGCTCGCCCCGGAACTTCTGCCAGTCACCAGTGACCTTCAGGATCGCGGCCACTGGCTCGGTCGGCTGCGCGCCGACCCCGAGCCAGTACTGCGCCCGCTCCGAGTCGACCTCGATGAGCGAGGGCTCCTGGGTCGGGTGGTACTTCCCGATCTCCTCGATCGCCCGGCCGTCGCGCTTGGTTCGCGAGTCAGCGACAACGATGCGGTAGTACGGCGCACGGATCTTTCCCATGCGCATCAGCTTGATCTTGACTGCCACGGGTGGGGCACTCCTGGGTTCTGGTGGTGGGCGGCCCTGCCCCACGTGGGGTGGTGCGGAGCGGTCATCCATCATGTCAGACGGGGCGTCCCAGGCCGAAATGCGCGACCGCGCAGCACCACCACTCGGGGGTGTTCGAGCACACGCAGGTCCGACCGCGGATCCTCGTCGTAGACCACGAGGTCCGCCGATGCTCCCGGCTCCAGCCGCGGCCGCCCCAGCCACTCCCGCGCCGCCCAGGACGCGGATGCCAGAGCGTCCTGCGCCGTCATCCCGACCTGTTCGTGCAACGCCAGCACCTCCCGCGCGATCAGTCCATGCGGGAGTACACCGCCCGCGTCGGTACCCGCGTACACCCGAACGCCCGCGTCGAGGGCGGCGTGTAGCCGGGCGTCACTCTTGGCGTGCAGGTCCCGGATGTGGGCCGCGTACGTGGGGAACTTCTCCACGGCCCGCTCCGCGTACGTCGGGAAGTTCCCGATCTGGACCCGCGTCGGGACCAGCGCCGTGGAGCGGCGGGCCATGTCCGCCGCCACCTCGTCGGTGATGCCGGTGCCGTGCTCGATGCAGTCGATGCCCGCCGCGACCAGCTCGGCGACCGACTGCTCGCCGAAGCAGTGCGCCGTCACTCGTACCCCGAGCTCGTGCGCCCTCGCAATGGCCGCGGCGGCGACATCGGCCGGCCAGGACGGCGCGAGGTCACCGACCTCACGCTCGATCCAGTCGCCGACTAGCTTGACCCACCCGTCACCACGGGCGGCCTGCCGCTCCACCTCGCTGACCAGGTGGTCCGGCTCGATCTCCTCACCGTAGTGCCGGATGTAGCGCCGGGTCCGGGCGATGTGCCGGCCGGCGCGGATCAGGCGCGGAAGGTCGTCGCGATCATCGATCCAGTGCGTGTCGACCGGCGCGCCGGCGTCGCGCAGGAGCAGCACTCCGGTGTCCCGGTCGGTGCTGATCTGGCGCTCCTGCTCGACCTCGTCGACGCCCCCGTGCGCGGCGAGCCCGACGTGGCAGTGCGCGTCGACCAGCCCAGGCACCACCCAGCCGCGGTCGGCGATCGTCTCGGCGTCAGCGACCAGCTCGGCGGTGACCCGCCCGCGGTCATCGACCCACAGCTCACGCTGCTCCTCGTCGGGCAGCACGACCGCCCGCAGGTGCAGCGGCTGGACCGCTGGGTTGCCGCTCATGGCCGCCACGCTCCGCCAGCCGCCCCTGCGCCGCCGCAGCCTTCCGTGATCGTGAGGGGCAGACGGGCCGGAACAGCCCCGCTCCCCCTCACGATCATGGGGCCGGTGGGCACGACCGCCCGCAGGTGCAGCGGCTGAACCGCTCCTTGGCCGGTCAGTGCTGGCTGCCCGGGGGAAGCAGGCCCCTGAGCTCAGCGGGAAGCTCGAACTCGGCCGGCGCGGCCAGACCGGCGCTGCCCGCACTTGCGTCGGAGAGCCCGGCCGCTCGCTGCTGCTGCTCGAGGGCCCGCTTGGCCGGGTTGCCCGACCGGCCACCCTTGACTTTCTTGGGAGCGGCAGCCTTGCCCTTGGCCTTCTTGCCGCGGCCCATCCCTGCCATCCCGGGCAGGCCCGCGGTCCCAGGCATCCCGGGCATGCCTCCGCCCGAGGCCAGCTGGCGCATCATCTTCTGCGCCTCGGTGAACCGCTCCACGAGGCCGTTGACGTCGGAGACCGACCGGCCGGAGCCGCGTGCGATGCGCTGCCGTCGGGAGGCGTTGAGGATCTTGTGGTTGCGCCGCTCCTCCGGCGTCATCGACGTGATGATCGCGGTGGTGCGGTCGATCTCGCGCTCGTCGATGCTCTCGATCTGCTCGCGCATGGCGCCCATGCCGGGCAGCATCCCGAGCAGCTTCGACATCGAGCCCATCTTCCGGACGCTCTCCATCTGGGCCAGGAAGTCCTCGAACGTGAAGTCCTCGCCGCGGCCGAACTTCCCGGCCATCTCCTCGGCCTGGTCCTTGTCGAAGGCCTTCTCCGCCTGCTCGATCAGGGTCAGCACATCGCCCATCCCGAGGATGCGCGATGCCATCCGGTCGGGGTGGAAGGTGTCGAAGTCGCTGAGCTGCTCACCGTTGCTGGCGAACATCACCTGTCGACCGGTGACCTTGGCCACCGACAGCGCGGCACCGCCTCGAGCGTCGCCGTCGAGCTTGGTGAGCACGACCCCGTCGAAGCCGACGCCGTCGAGGAACGCCTGCGCGGTGGCGACGGCGTCCTGGCCGATCATCGCGTCCACCACGAACAGCGTCTCGTCGGGCTGCACGGCGTCGCGGATGTCGGCGGCCTGCTGCATCAAGGTGGCGTCCACGCCCAGGCGGCCGGCGGTGTCGACGATCACGACGTCGTGCATCTTGGCCCGGGCATAGGCGACAGACTGCCGCGCGACTCCCACCGGGTCGCCGACGCCGTTGCCCGGCTCGGGTGCGAACACCGGCACACCCGCCCGCTCCCCGACCACCTGCAGCTGGGTCACTGCGTTCGGGCGCTGAAGGTCGGCCGCCACGAGCATGGGCTGGTGGCCCTGGCCCTTGAGCCAGTGGGCGAGCTTGCCGGCCAGAGTGGTCTTGCCCGACCCCTGCAGGCCGGCCAGCAGAATCACCGTCGGGGGGTTCTTGGCGAACCGCAGCCGCCGGGTTTCGCCACCAAGAATGCCGACGAGCTCCTCGTCAACGATCTTGATGATCTGCTGCGCGGGGTTGAGCGCCTGGTGCACCTCGGCGCCACGGGCCCGCTCGCGCACCGCCGCGATGAAGCCCTTGACCACCGGCAGGGCCACGTCGGCCTCGAGCAGGGCGACCCGGATCTCGCGAGTGGTGGCGTCGATGTCCGCCTCGGTGAGCTTGCCTTTGCCGCGCAGGTTCTTGAACGTGGCGGCGAGGCGGTCCTGGAGGGTCGCGAACACGCGGGTCCTTAGGGGCGGTACGTCGGGCAGCGGACCGCGTCAGCCTATCTGCGGCTTTGGTCAGGACGCGGCGTCGGTCAACAGCCGGGTCAGCTCCCGACAGGCGTCCGCGGTCAGGGGTCGGCCGCCGACGTCCTGCAGGTAGAACACGTCCACGGCCTCGGCGCCCAGGGTCACCACGCGGGCCGCCCGCACGTCCACGCCCATCAGCGCGAGCGCCCGCCCGAGCCGGTGCAACAGACCCGGCCGATCGGCGGCGCGCACCTCCACGACGGTCGCTGAGGAGGACGCGTCTGGCATGACGTCGACCCGTGGAGGGGGCGGCGGAACGCGGGGGCGGCGCCCGCCGAAATCACGGGCGGTCAGCTTGCCGGTGAGGTCGAGGTCACCGGTCAGGGCGCGGGCCAGGTCGAGCCGCAGCGCCTCCGGTCGTGGGTCGTGGTCGAGGTCGGGAAGCACCGTCCAGTCGTCGAGCGCCATCCCGTCCTCGGTGCGCACCTGCGCGGAGCGCACGGACAGCCGGTGCAGGGCCAGCACCCCGGCGATCGCGGCGAACAGGCCGGTCCGGTCCGGCGCCGCGACGGTCACCGTCCAGGTACCGCTGCCGTTGCTGCCCGGCTTCGCCAGCACCGCCAGCCGCCGGCCCGCCACGAGGGCCTGCGACGACGGCTCGAGTGCGGTTGCCGCGGGGGGCGGGGTGCCGTGCAGCTCCAGTCGCGTTCGACGTACCAGCTCCGACACGAGGCCCGCCTTCCACTCGCTCCAGGCCCCGGGGCCGGTGGCCTGCGCGTCGGCCCGCGTGAGGGCGTCGAGCAGCTCCAGGGTTCCGGGGTCCTGCACCGCGGTTGCTACGGCCGCCGCGGTCGCGGGGTCGTCCAGGTCGCGCCGCGTCGCGGCCTCTACCAGCAGCAGGTGGTGGCGCACCAGTCGCTCCACGATGGCCACGTCATCGGGGTCGAACCCCATCCGGGTCGCGGACTGCGCGGCCAGAGGTGCGCCGGCCTCGCTGTGGTCCCGGCCATCGGCCGGCGCACCCTTGCCGATGTCATGCAGCAGCGCCCCGACCAGCAGCAGGTCGGGCCGGGCCACCTCGCGCACCAGCGGGCTGGCGCTGACCGCCGCCTCGAGCAGGTGCCGATCGACGCTGTACCGGTGCATGGCGTTGCGTTGCGGGCGGTGCCGGACGAGGTCCCACTCCGGCAGCAGCCGCGACACCAGCCCGGCCTGGTCCA
>JACCUZ010000461.1 GCA_013698395.1 Sporichthyaceae bacterium | reverse complement strand
CCGTCACGGATACCGTGACGGTGCCATTCACCTGTGCCTACTTGTAGCGGTGGCAGGATTTGAACCTGCGACCTCTGGGTTATGAGCCCAGCGAGCTACCGAGCTGCTCCACCCCGCGTCGTGGTCGCAAGACTACGTCAGCGATGCGGAGCCTCGCAAATCGCCCGCACTTGACCTAGCCGGTCGCGTCCGACTGAGGGGTCTCGGACACCGAACCCGTCGGCGAAGGCGACGCTGAGGGGGACGACGTCGGCGACGGCAAGGAGGCGCTGCCCCCCGCGCGCTGCGCCCTGATTGCGCGGTCGATCGCGTCGCGTAGGTCTGCCTGTGCCTGCCCGTACGCCGCGAAGTCGCCGGCCTGCAACGCCTCCTCGGCCGCCTGAATCGCCTGCCGCGCGTCATTCAGCGCTCGAGCGAGCGCAGCGTTCTGCTCCGCTCCCGTCCCTGGTTGGGCCGGCTCACCTCCTGGGTCGGGGGGTTCGATGCCGCCGCCATCACCCTGATCCGGGAAGAGGGAGTCCAACGCCTCCTCGAGGGTGTCCTCGAAGGCGACGTCGTTGCCGAAGGACACCAACACCTTGCGCAGCAAAGGGAAAGACGTCGTCGCGTCAGCCTGCACGTACACCGGCTCGACGTAGAGCAGACCGCCGCCGACGGGAAGGGTCAGCAGGTTGCCGTTCTGCACTCGGGTTCCGCGCTTGAGGATGTTGATCTCCTCAGCGATGTTGTCGTCGGACTCGAGCTGGTTCTGCACCTGCGACGGGCCGTTGATCTGCAGCGACCGTGGGAGCTGCAGCACACGGAACGTGCCATAGTCCGGACCGGGATCGGCGTTCACGGCCACGAACGCCGCCAGGTTGTTGCGGTCACCGGTCGGGACGTAGGTCGAGGTCAGCGAGAACGACTGCTCGCTCTGCCCCGGCATACGTAGCGTCAGGTAGTACGGCGGCTGCAGGCCCAGGTCGTCCTGGGTCGGGTCGACCGGCACCCGCCAGAAGTCCGACCCGTTGTAGAAGGTCTGCGGGTTGGTGACGTGGTAGTTGGCCAGCAAGGTCCGCTGCACCTTGAACAGGTCCTCCGGGTAACGCAGATGGGTGCGCAGCTCCTCCGATATCTCCGACCCGTCCTTCACCGTGTTGGGGAAGGCCTTGCGCCACGTCTCCAGCACCGGGTCGCTCGGACCCCACTGGTAGAGGGTCACCGTGCCGTCGTACGCATCGACGGTCGCCTTCACCGAGTTGCGGATGTAGTTGACCCGCTCGACCGGTGCCACGAGCGCCGTGGACTGGGTCGTGCGTGAGTCGGCCGTCACGTCGTCGAGCGTGCTCCGCGTCGAGTAGGGGTAACCGTTGCTCGTCGTGTAGCCGTCGACGATCCACAAGATGCGGTCACCCACGACCGCCGGGTAGGGATCACCGTCCAACGTCAGCCACGGCGCAACCTTCTCCACCCGCTCCTTGGGTTCCCGGGTGAACAGGATCTTGGAGTCAGGCCCGATGCGGTCGGACAGCAGAAGGTTGGCCTCCTGGTACTTCGTCGCGAACAGGAGCTTGTGGAACAGCGAGCCGATCGGCACCCCACCGGTCCCGTCGTAGCTGTTGCGCCTAACACCCGAGCGGGCGCTGTCATCGGGGAAGTCGAGCTCTCGGGCCACGTCCCCGCCAACGATGCTGTACGTCGGGGACGCCTGGCCGAAGTAGATCCGTGGTTGCTCCACCGCGATCTGGCCCTGCGGCGGGATGTCCGACGACACGAACGACGGGCGTCCGCCGTCGGTGGTCTCATCGCCCAGAGCCGCGACGAAGCCGAACCCGTGTGTGTAGACCGTGTGATCGTTGATCCAGTTGCGCTGTGCCGTGGGCAGGCCCTCGAGACTGACCTCGCGCACGGAGGCCACGACGTCGCGCCGGTCGCCGTTGATCGTGTAGCGGTCGACGTCGAGGGACTCGGCAAAGTCGTAGTAGGGCCGGAACTGCTGAAGGTTCTTGTACGTCGGGCTCAGCAGCTGCGGGTCCAGCAACCGGATGCTGGCGGTCGTGTCGGAGTCCGAGCGCAGCTGCTCCTGGGAGGCCGTGGTCGCGGCGCTGTAGTCGTTGATCTCCACGTTGTCGATGCCGTAGGCCTGGCGGGTCGCCTCGATGTTCCGTCTGATGTACGGCGCCTCCTTGTCCGCTTCGTTGGGCGCGACCTGGAAGCGCTGCACCAGCGCGGGATAGATGCCACCGATCAGCAGAGCCGAGAGCAGCAGCAGGCCGACGCCGATCCCCGGCAGCAACCAGGTGCGACGCACCACGTTCGCGAAGAACAGCACCGCGCACATCAACGAGATGATCGCGAGGATCGTCTTGCCCTGGAGCACCGCGTTGACGTCGGTGTAGGTCAGACCGGTGAAGTCCGCCTCACCGACCCGGTGCTCGCTGACCGCCAGCCCGTAGCGGTCCAACCAGTAGCCGATTGCGCGCAGCAGCACGAACGTGCCCACGAGCACGGACAGGTGCACGCGGGCGGCCGGCGTCGCTCGCTCCCCGAGCAGCGCCTGCAGCCGGAGCCCTCCGTAAAGGTAGTGCGTGACGGCGGCAGCGATCAGGCAGACGACGACGGTGGCGATGGCGAACCCGAGGACGAACCGGTACCACGGAAGGTCGAAGGCGAAGAACGAGATGTCCCGGCCGAACTGCTCGTCCTTCCGCCCGAACGAGACGCCGTTGCGCCACTGGACGTACGTCCGCCAGGCCCCTGAGGCAGATGACCCCGCGATCAACCCGAGCAGGGTCACGAGCACGAGCAGGACCAGCCGCTTGTACGGGTCGAGAGCCATGCGGTAGCGGTCCAGCTCCTGCTGACCGGGGATGAGCGCCTGGTATGCCGGCCTGGTTCGATAGGCGACGACGAAGTTGACCGCGACGGCTGCGGCGAAGAGCACGCCCGCCACGAAGAACAGCAACGCCTTCGCGCCCAACGTACGGGTGAACACCGACGTGTAGCCCACCGAGCGGAACCACAGCAGATCGGTGTAGAAGCCGGTCAGGATGCTGAACCCGATCAGCAGCAAGCCGAGGATGACGAGAGTCGGAAGCAGCGCCCGTCCGCGTCGTCGGGTGGGCATGACCGGTCGGCGTGGGGGCACGGCCGAGCCGGGCAGGTTGAAGCTCACACGCGCCAAACTACCGGCCGGCGGGGGCGGTTCCCGCGACCGCCCGCTGCCAGGCGAGGATCGCCGCCATGTCGACGCGACTGGACCGGCTCGTTCTCGACCTCGATCGGCACGCGTCGATGACCGGTTGGGACCAGCCCCTGCACCTGTTCGCCCTAGTTGAGACGGCAGATCTGCTGCGACGCGAACCCCAGCTCGTGGCGCAGCTCGGACCGACCGCGGACGAACCGGGTGGTCTCACCCCCGTGGACCAGGAGGAGCTGCCTGAGCACTCTTCCCTGGACGGGCTGCTTGCCGGCATCAGCTGGCCGCCCGAGGTTCTCGGCGCGGCCGTGGTCGTGGAGCGGCTCATGGTGCCGCCAGCAGCGGAAAGGGAGATGCCCCCGGACGAGGAGCAGGCGCTGCGCTGGCTTGCCCAACACCCGCAGCGCGAGGAGGTACGCCTCGTGGTCGCCGTCCTGCGCGACGGCAGCCGCAGTGCCGCGATCCGGCTGCGCGCCCATGACGAGGAGACCTCGGTGCTCAGCGGCGAGAACCTGGTGCCCGCCTTGGCCGACGCCCTGTCGGCCAGCCTCGCGGACTGACCGCATCAGCAGCGGGGGACGCCCGGACGGCCGTCGCGGATCCGGTCCAGCGCGCGGACCGCGGAGGTCAGGCTGTTCGCCCGTACCAGCCGGAGTCCTTCGGGCTTGGTCTGCTTGGCCTCCGAGCAGTTGCCCGGCGGCGATAGGAACACGGTTGCACCCGCCTCGCGCGCGCCGATCATCTTCTGCGTGATGCCACCGATGGGCCCGACCTGGCCGGCGTCGTCGACGGTTCCGGTGCCGGCGATGTGGCGGCCGCCGGTCAAGGAGCCCGGCGTGAGCTTGTCGACGATGCCCAACGCGAACATCAACCCCGCGCTCGGGCCACCGACGTCGCGCAGGGAGATCTCCACCGAGAACGGGTACTCCGCGTCGTCACGTGTGGTGATGCCGACGATCGCCCGACCGTCGTCGGCCTCTGCGGTCCGGATGGTGGTGGTGAGCTGGCGGCCTTCCCGGCGTACGACGAGACGCACAGGGTCACCGGGCTCCCGGCTGGTGATGAGCTCCCGCAGCTGCCCCCCGCCGGCGATCGTCGCTCCGTCGACCTTGAGCAGCTGGTCACCGCTGCGCAGCCTGCCCTTCGACGGCGACCCCGGCGCTATCTCCTGCACCAGCAGGCGTGTCGTGACCGGGATGCGCAGGTGGCGCAACGCTGCCGTCGTCGCGTTCTCCTGGGAGTCGCGCATCTCGGTGGCGCTCTGCTTCTCGACCTCCTCGGCGGTCTCACCCTCGGGGTAGACCTGCTCCTCGGGGATGATCGCGACAGAGTCGTCGAGCCATCCACGCAAGGCCGTGACGATGTCCAAGCGCTGCCGAGGACCGCCCAGCACCGAGACCGTGGTGAGGTCGAGGTTGCCCTCGTCGGGATAGGTCCTCCGGCCCTCGATCCGGATGAGTTCCGTGCCGTCCACCGAGCCCAGCGTGTTCGTTACCGGACCAGGGTTCAGCGCCACGTACGGCACCGGTAGCAGTGCGGCCACCGCGGCCAGCAGTACCACCAGGAAGCCCACGACGCTGAGAGTCAGAGCGCGCCGGGACATGCGCCGAAGCCTACGTTCGAAGAGAGTGGGTCAGGCGGAGTCGCGGTGGGACTCGAAGGCGGCGCGGAACCGGCGATGCGCCTCGACGGTCTCGTGGGTGTCGGCCCGCGGTCTGGTGCGGCTCGTCCAGGCCACCCACAGGACGGCCAGCACAAGCGCCGTAAGCGGGATGGTCAACCACACCAGCGCAGACATCTCCGCCGAGTCTAGGGCAGGCCCACCCACTCCTGGTGACCATCGGCGAAGCTCTGGTGCTTCCATATCGGCACCCGTGACTTCAGCTGGTCGATGAACATGCGGCAGGCCTCGAACGCCTCGCCGCGGTGCGGGCACGCGGCCGCCACGACGACGGCAAGGTCCCCGACGGCCAGGTCACCCACGCGGTGCACCGCGGCGATGGCCCGCACCGGGAAAGCCGCCACGACGTCCTCGGCGACAGTTCGCAGCTCGTCGGCGACCGTCGGGTGCGCGGAGTAGCCCAGGCCGGTCACCGACTTCCCACCGTCCTCAGCGCGCACCGTTCCCACGAACAGCGCGACCCCACCGGCAGCCGGATCCGTGACGGCGGCGAAGACCTCGTCCACCGAAAGCGCGGTCTCCCGGATGTCGAGCAGCCTGATGATGTCCTCGTTCACTGGCGCCTCTTCTTCCGCGCGATGCGTACGAGTGCCGCCGTCCCCACCACCGCGACCGCTGCACCGGCACCCATCGTCGCGTCACGCTTACCGACCCTGCGCGCCGCGAGCGCGTGATGACCGCCCACCTCCTCGAGCAGCACGCCCAGAGCGGTGGGGTTGTCGTACGTCGGGCGCCACCCGGCCTCCCGGAGCCGGGCGCTGGACACGACCCAGGGGTGCACGACGTACTGCAGGTCGCTCGCGGGCGCCGGGATGACGCCAAGCCTGTGCAGCCGTTCCGCGGTCCCGAAGGCCAGCGCGGCCGGCAGCTCGATGCGGCGCATGCCCGACAGCCGCTCGACGTCCTCCTGCTCCATCCACCCGTCACAGGCGACCGTCACGGCACCGGTGACCCGCTCCAGCGCCGCGAGCTCCAATGCCGACAAGAGGTCGTCCACGTGGCAGAACTGCCACTTCGGCCGCGAATCACGGACTACGACCAGCCGCGGCGCCTCGAAGTGTCGGGTGACGACGCTGTCCATGTCCGGTCCGACGAGCGTGGCCGGGCGTACGACCGTGACCCGCAGGCCGGGGTGGCTGCGCAGCGCCTGTCTCCCGAGCCGCTCGATCTCCAACCAGTCCGAGAGCAGCCCGCCGTCAGGCACCGCGCGCAAAGGCGCGTCCTCGTCGAGCGGAACCGGGTTCTCCGGCGAGGCGCCGTACACCATGGCCGACGTGCAGAGCACGATGCGGCGTACACCGGCCGCCGCGGCCGACGTCACCACCGTCTGGGCCGCGCGCAGGTTGCGTTTCCCCTGCCGCCGTCGGTCGCCGTCGAGGGAGAGGTCCACCGCGAGGTGCACGACGGTGTCGACCTTGCTGAGCCGTCCCGCCAGCGCCGGGTCGGTGACATCGACGACACGCCAGGTGACCCCCGCCGTGTCGCCTCGCCGTTCGTCGATGCCCACGACCTTGCTGACGTCCTCGGCCACAACGAGCCTCGCGCAGAGCGCCGCCCCGAGTCCCTGCGCGGCTCCGGTCACTGCGACCACCGGGCGGCGAGCGCCCGGGCGAGCAGCCACCCCTCTGCGCCCAGAGCGAACCGCCCGCACGGGGCCTGTCGTGGGGGAACTCACGCGCACCACGACGCTGTTGGCGGAGTGGCTACGGTGGGACGCACAGCAGTCATGGTGCTCCCATCCTGCCAATACCGAGATGAGGAGACGTTGGTGAGCAACTTTCCCTTCGGGTTCAACCCCGACCCAGGGGATGAGGGCGGACGCCCGGAACAGTCGCCGGTGGACCCGCTGTCCGCGATGTTCGGCGCCGGCTCTGGCGGCGACATCGGGGCCGCGTTGCAGAAGCTCGGCGCGCTGTTGTCCTGGAAGGGCGGACCGGTCAACTGGGATCTCGCCCGCGACGTGGCCCGGCAGGTGGTCGCACAGACTGGCGACAAGTCCGTGACGACCGCCGACCGCGAGCCGGCTCTCGAGGCGATGCGGCTCGCCGAGCTCTGGCTCGACGCAGCGAGCGCGTTCCCGTCGTCGTCCACCACCCCGGGCGCATGGAGCCGCGCCGAGTGGGTCGAGGCGACGCTTCCCGCGTGGCGGGAGCTGGTCGATCCCGTTGCAGCCAAGGTAGTCGACTCGTTGGGCAGCATGCTCTCCGGTGACGACGGACCCATGACACAGCTCGGCCTGCCGGCCGAACAGGTGCGGGCGATGTCGGCCATGGCGGGGCCTCTCCAGCAGATGATGCGCAGCGTCGGCGGCGCGATGTTCGGCACGCAGATCGGCCAGGCCATCGGAACCCTCGCCACCGAGGTCCTGGGGTCCACCGACGTGGGTCTGCCACTGGCTCCCGACGGGCGAGCGGCCCTGCTGCCCGCGAATGTGACCGCATTCGGTGAGGGGCTCGGCGTCCCGGAGGACCAGGTCCGGCTCTACCTCGCCCTACGTGAAGCCGCCCACCACAGGCTCTTCGCTCACGCCCCGTGGTTGCGTGCCCATCTGGTCGACGCGGTCGCGGCCTACGGGCAAGGCATCAGGGTCGACATGGGCCGGCTCCAGGACGCGATGGGCAGCATCGACCCGACCAACCCCGAGTCCCTGCAGCAGGCGCTGACCGGCGGCATGTTCGAGCCCGAGGACACCCCGCAGCAGCAGGCCGCACTGGTCCGGCTCGAGACGGCACTGGCCTTGGTCGAAGGCTGGGTCGACGAGGTCGTCGACGCCGCCGCCGCCCCGCACCTGCCCGCGGCGAGCGCGCTGCGCGAGACCGTGCGGCGGCGGCGCGCCAGTGGCGGTCCGGCAGAGCAGACGTTCGCCTCCCTCGTCGGCCTCGAACTGCGCCCGCGACGGTTACGTGACGCGGCCGCCCTGTGGCGCGCCGTCCTCGCCGAGAAGGGTCAGGAGGGCCGGGAGGCCGTGTGGGCGCATCCCGACCTGCTGCCGAGCACCGACGACCTCGACGACCCCGAGGGGTTCGCTCGCACGCTGTCGGCCGAGGGTTCGGCACCGCTGGACCTCTCTGGTCTCGAGGACACCGAGGCTCCCCCCGAGCCCCCCTCCCCATCGCCGTAGGGCCCGTCCGCAATGACCACGTATACGTGTGTCAACGCCGCGGAGCGTCCGTGGGCGGCGGGGGGGAGGGTTAGGGCTGGGGAGGCTCGTCGTCGTCGCTGAGGCCGAGGCCTGCGGTTGCCGAGACCCCCTCGAGGTAGCCGCGCGCCCGTTCGGTGCGCGGAAAGGCCGCCACCATTGCCCAGAAGTCGGGGCCGTGGCCGGGCACCAGCAAGTGCGCCAGCTCGTGGACGAGTACGTAGTCGACGACCCAGGCGGGCATGCCCTGCAGCCGGGCCGAGAGCCGGATCGTCGCGTCGGCCGGAGTGCACGACCCCCAACGGCTGCCCTGGTTGCCGACCCACCGCACGCTGCGAGGTCTGGCCCGGCCGCCGAGATGGCTCCGGGAGAGGTCGGTGGCCCGGCTCATCAGCTCACTGTCGCTCGGGCGCAACCTCGCGTCCTGTTTTTCCAGCCGCTCCAGCATGAGCGCTACCCACCGGCGCTCCTCGGCATGGCTGAACCTCGCGGGCAGCAGGACGACGGTGCGGTCGCCGTCGCGGTAGGCCGACACCGTGCTCCGGCGCTTGGCGCTGCGGCGGACCTCGACAAGGGCGGGAGTGATCGGAGTGACCGCGGTGACGGGGGTGACCGGGGGGACCGGATCACGCCGGCCGACCCCCCGTGACCGCTGTCCGGACGCCATCCTCCAACGCTACCGACTTTCTTTCGTCCACAGTCCGTGGATGGAGTTCCCGCAGGTCAGCCGCGATTCGCGCGATGATCCACACCGTTGTCCACAGATGGGGATGCAGATTACCCACAGCGACACACCACGGTGTCCCCAGCGTCTCCACACCCATGTCCACAGCAGGCCCGGCCTGATCCGTGCTGATCCGTTGACGGCCCTGGTCGGCGCTCCTACCGTCGGCGGGAACGACGCCCCCGGGACGATCTCCGGCCGGCTCGCCCGCAGGGGAAGGCGGGCGGTCCGGTCGAGCGGTCCGGGGGCTTCGTGGTGTCCGGGGGCTTCGTGGTGTCCGGATCAGGGGCGTCCGGATCAGGGCCGCCGGATCAGTGGCCGGTGAACCGGGGCGGTCGCTTCTCGCGCCGCGCCGCTAGCCCCTCCTGCAGGTCGCGGCTGGCCAACGTGACGGGTTGGGCCAGCGCCTCCCACTCCAGGGCAGCCGCCAGCGAGCCATGCCCGCCACCGGCGAGGGCCCGCTTGGTGAGCCGCGTCGCGACCGGTGCCGCCGACGCCACCACAGCCGCCACCGACAACGCCTCCTCGAGGACAGTGCCGGGCGGCGCCGACCGGTTGACCAAGCCGAGCGAGGCGGCCTCCGAGCCCGTCACCATCCGGCCGGTCAGCAGCAGCTCGCGGGCGACAGGCAACCCGGCTG
>JACCUZ010000421.1 GCA_013698395.1 Sporichthyaceae bacterium | reverse complement strand
TACGAGGAACGGGCCCTCGGCATCCGCGGTGAGCGACAGCACCACGGCACCAGCGGCGAGGACGCAGATGGCCAGCAGACCCGCGCCCTGAAGCGCAGGTGTGGCGGCAAGGAGTCGACCGAGACCGCGGCCGACCCCGATCCGGTGCAACACCCGCTCGAGCAGCGCCGGCCGGGGCTGGTCGATCCGATCGGCGATGGCGTCCCAGCTGGCAGTGACAAGAGCAGGGCTGGCCGCAGCAGTCATCTGCCCACGGCAGTCGGCGCAGACCACGAGGTGGGCCTCGACGGATGCCGCCGTCATGTCGTCAAGGGCCGCGGGGTTGTGCGCGAACCGGGCGAGCAGGTCCGGTGGAGCGTGCCAGTCAGTGTTGGTCATGCCAGTGCTCCTCGAAGCTGGATGCGGGCCCGCATCATGCGGGTCTTGACGGTTCCGGGCGGGATGCCGAGCAGGTGTCCCGCCTCCCGGGAGGTGAGACCGTCGAGCACCGTCGCCTGCACTACTGCCCGCAGCTCGGGGGACAAGTCCCGCAGCGCCCCGGCCAGATCCCCGTGCTCGACGCCGACGAGGACCTGGTCCTCGGCGGTCACCATGATCTCGGACTCGGTCGCCTCGGCCGCGGCCTCGGCCCGGCTCCACCGGCCCCGCGTTCGAAGAACGCCGATGAGGCGTCGGATGGCGATTCCCCAGATCCACGCCGCCGGCTCGCCGCGCCCGTCCCATCGCCCGGCGCCCTTCCAGACGGCGACGAACGTGTCCTGCACTGCTTCGTCGACGACGTCGCGGTCGGCGCAGCGCCGCCGCAGCCGCGCCGAGACCCACACCACATGGCGGTCGTGCAACTCCCGGAGCGCGCCGCGGTCACCATCAGCGACCGCCGCAAGCAGGTCCTGGTCGGACCGCACTGTCACTCCCACGCCACGTACCTCCAGCCGCCAGTTTCCCGGATCAGGGACATGCCTCGCGCCGGGATCCGCCTTACGAGGCGATCCAGTGCTCGCAATGCTGACCACGACGGGGATGTCGCGCCGGCGGGCTGCATCGGTTCGCCGAGGCGCTGCCTTCTTCAGCGACCGTGGTCACGGCGTGGTCACAACCGTCGCGCCACGCGCCATCACAGAACCGAACGCGGCAGTCCCGTTTATCCACCGACGTCGACGTTGCAGTTCCCGACCCTCGCTGCGACGCCTTCGCCGACGAGCGGGTCCTGGTCGATCTCTGCGAGAGCGCGGTGTCGGCTGCGGGGAGGTCCGAGGACTCCGCGATGGCCGTGCCGATGCTGATGCCGAGTCTGATGTCGGCCTCGACGGCTCTTCGGATCGCCGGGTCGAGGTGCGTAAGGCCTGCCAGCAGTTGGATGCCCATTGCCCGGTGTGGTGCAGCCGTCGTCGACGATGACATGGAAGCGACCGGCACGTCGCGGGCGTCGCGTGTCCAGCGTTCCGCCAGACAGCGACGAAGGTGCTCTGCAGGGCTTCGAAGACGACGGCGTCGTCGTGGCACCGGCAACGCAGCCGCGAGCAACCACCCGACATGGCGATCGTGCAACGCGCGCTGCGGAGTCTCCTCACCGGACCCGATCCGGGCCAGGAGCTCGGCGTCACCCCGGCTACCGTTGCATCCGAAGACCCCGGAACGATCCCTGCCTCTGGCACATCGCCGGGGTTTCGCCCTATTCGGATCAGACGGGCGACCGGGAGAGTCGGTGCGCCCCGGGCCGAACGCCCTGGTCAGGGACACCTCAGGCTCGTCGGGTTGGTCCCGAAATGATCAGGCTGCGGCGATGGCCTACATCATCCAACGTCAGGACCGCTTCTATGTCGTCGCCTACGACGGCCTCGACCCGCTCACCGGCAAGGAACGCCGCCGCTGGCATCCCGCCGGCCACGACCGTCACGAAGCCGAGCAGATGGCCGAGCGCATCGAACGAGACAACGCCGGACCCGCACCAGTCCGCGGCGGGCCGACCCACCTCGGCGAGTTCCTCACCGACACATGGCTGCCGATGAAGCGCCGTCACGTCCGGGCCACAACGGCCTTCCGATATTCGTGGTTCGTCGACCGCTACATCAACCCCGCCATCGGCCAGGTCCCGCTGCGCCGACTGCGCGCCGACCACCTCGACGGGCTCTACGACCAGCTCGCCAACACCGGCGGCCGCAACGGCGACGGCCTCGCCCCCAAGACCGTGCACGAGGTCCACGTCATCGTCCGGTCCTCGCTCGACCTCGCGCTTCGCCGCCAGCTCGTCGACACCAACGTCGCCCAGGCCACCAACGCCCGCCACAAGCGCCAGACCCGCAAGGTCCCCCGAGCCTGGACCGCCGAGGAGCTCGCCACCTTCCTCGCTGCGGCCCGCACCCATCGCCTGTACCCAGCGCTGCACCTGACCGCGTGCACCGGGATGCGTCGGGGCGAGGTCGCCGGGCTCAAGTGGTCCGACCTCGACCGCTCCACCAACCGGCTGTCGATCAACCGAACCCTACAGAGCCTCGCCGGCGAGCCGGTGGAGTTCCCGGTCAAGACACGTGCCAGCCGCCGCTGCATCGACCTCGACGAGGTCACCATGGAGGTGTTGGCACGGTGGCGGCGAAGGCTCGCCCGAGATGGGCTCCCGCACGGCATCGACGACTGGATGTTCGTCAACACCACCGGTCGGTTCGTGAACCCCGAGTCCCTCAGCCAGCTCTTCGACCGACTCCAGCGCACGATGCCCGACCTGACCCGAATCCGGTTCCACGATATGCGCCACACCCACGCCTCTCTGCTGAAACTGAGCACTGTTGCATTGGGCGCATCATTCGGCAGGGTGGAGTACCGAGCAACCATATGGGCTGCGGGGTTTGATGTAGTGGCCTGAGCAGTCCGCCGATCGCCCGATACTCCTTGTGTTGCA
>JACCUZ010000402.1 GCA_013698395.1 Sporichthyaceae bacterium | reverse complement strand
GCACGGCGCCCAGCTCGTCGACGTGCAGCAGGTGGGCCACCGACAGGTAGAGCCCCACCAGCACCGCGCCCCCCGCGGTCAGGGCGACCAGTGACCCCGCCACGCCGTCCCCCATTGCGCGGCCGATCAGCCACGACACCGCAGTGGCCGCGCCCGCGGCGGGCAGGGCCGCCAGAGTCAGTCGTACGTACGTGCGCACGACCCGGCCCCCGTCCAGCCCGCCGACCCGGCGGCGGAGCACCGCCGTGGACAGTGCCAGCCCGATGACGTAGGTGAGCGCGTAGGCCGCTGCTACCCCGACCATCTTCAGCTCCAGAGGCAGCACCGCGTAGGCCAGCAGCGCCAGGGCGACGTTGGTCGCGGCGATGACGACCTGGAGCAGGAAGGGGGTCCTGGTGTCCTCGAAGGCGTAGAAACCCCGGAGCGCGACGTACTGCGCCGAGAACGCCGGCAGGCCCAGCGCGAACGCCGTCGTCAGCAGGCCGATGTAGTGCGCGTCCTCGACGGAGTTCCCGGCGAACAGCACGCCGGTCAGCTCCGACCCCAGGCTGAGGTAGCCGGCCGCAGCGAGCACGATGCCGATGGCGGTGAGCCGCCACGCGTGCGAGAGCGCATCGCGAACGGCGTCGAGGCGGCCGGCCGCCGCGTCGCGGCTGAGCTGCGGCAGCAGGCCGGTCACCACCGACACCGTGATGATGGAGTGCGGCAGGATGAAGATCAGGTAGGCGCTGCTGTAGGCCAGGTAGCCCACCCCGTAGTCCAGGACACCGCGCGCCGCCTCGTTCGCCCGCGTCCCCAGGTTGACGATGACGACGTACGCCAGCTGGTTGACCAGCACGAACAGCAGCGTCCAGCGCGCCAGGTCGGCTGTGCGGCGCAGGCCGACCCCCCGCAGGTCCAGCCGAGGGCGGAACCTGAACCCGGTACGTCGCAGCACCGGCACCAGCGCCAGGGCTTGCAGGGCGACGCCCAACGTGGTGCCGACGCCCAGGAAGGCGATGGCGCCTCCGGACAGTGACGCGGGCTGCTCAGGGTCGACTGTGAACAGCGCGATGAAGGACAGCCCCGTCGCGATAGCGACGACGTTGTTGACGACCGGTGCCCACATCATCGGCCCGAAGCTGCCGCGGGCGTTGAGGATCTGGCCCAGCATCGTGTAGAGCCCGTAGAAGAAGATCTGCGGCAGGCACCAGAACGCGAAGGCCACCGAGGTGGCCGTGTCCGAGTCGGTCCAGCTGTCATCGGTGTAGAGGGCAATGACCAGGGGGGCCGCGGCCGTCGCTACCACGGTGATGCCTAACAAGACCAGGCCCGCGAGGGTCAGCAGACGGTCGGTGTAGGCCCGGCCGAAGTCGTTGCCCTGCGTCATCGCGCGTACCAACTGCGGCACGAACACCGCGTTGAGGACCCCCCCCGCCAGCAGGATGTAGATGATGTTGGGCACCGTGTTGGCGACGCTGAACGTGTCGCCGGTGACCTGGATGCCGAGCGCCGCGGCCACCACGGCGGTGCGCGCGAAGCCCAGCACGCGGGACACGACCGTGCCCGCCGCCATCACCGCGCTGCTGCGGACCAGGGTGGTGGACGCCTCCGCGTTGCTCTCGGTCACGGTCCGCCTCGCCGGGCGTTGGCCAGCCTGCGCAGGACCCGCAGCCCGGCGGCGAGGAAGAGCACGGCGCCCGCGGCGACGGTGATGTACAGGGCCACCGTGCCGTACTCGGTGATCGTGATCCGCAGCTGCACGGGCTGGCTGTACACCGCGCCGCCCAGCGTGCGCAGCGTGGCGTCGATGGTCACCGGCCCGGGGGCGACCGCGGTGGCTTGCACCTCGATCTGCTGCTTGGACCGGGGACCGATCAGTGTCGACTCGATCGGCTGCAGCCGAAGCCGGGTGGTCTGCGGCTCCAGCCGGACGTTGACCTGGACCGCTTGGGGCAGCCCGTTCGCCACGGTCAACGCGATGGTTCCCCTCCGGCTGGAGAAGGTGAAGTTGCCTGGCTGCACCCGCACCTCACCGCGGCGGTCGGCAAGGTAGCCGCGCTCGCGCGCCAGCCGGTTGGCGCGTCCTTCGCGGCCACGCCACCACGTCGACTCCAGCAGCAGCGTCGAGCGGTTCAGGTTCGGCAGGAAGGCGCGCGGGTCCGTCAGGATCGCGGCGAAGACGGCGACGCTGGCCCGCATGCCCGCGACACCGCTGAGATATCTCCTCGGCAGCTCTGCCGCACGCCGTTCCCTTGGGTAGGCCAGCGGGGAACGGTCGACTTCCGGGGGTGGTCCCGAAGCCAGCTCGGGCAGCGTCACCGGCACGGCCCACGCCGCGTCGCCCACCAGCTCGACGAGCCGGTCCAGGTAGACCTGGTCAGGGGACCACCGCCGTGGCGGCATCACCAGCACGCTGCGTTCCGGACCGCTCGGTAGCTCGGAGGCGATCACGGCGGTCTCGGCCACCACGCGTTGCGCGTCCAGCAGTGATGAGCGGCCGCTGCCGCGCAGCAGGTCTGCGAGGCCGGGGTCTGCCAGCAGGCCGGCCAGGCGCCCGGACCTGGTGGGCACGTGCGCCCGGCCGGTCGGGGTGTAGCTGAG
>JACCUZ010000398.1 GCA_013698395.1 Sporichthyaceae bacterium | reverse complement strand
GGACCGGTGGGCGCGCCCCCGCCGGTGACCGTGGCTTGCGCCGGGGCCGATGGCGGTGTGCAGGCGTGCGAAGTCGACCCGCCGAAGCGAATCGCTACGCCCGAGTGTACGTCGGAACGCGCCCACGCTCGAATCCACGGAACGTTCTCGACAACAAGGGGTCGTTCTCCCCAACCGGGACACCCTCGGTGTTCGTCCACAATCGGGCACGGGAGTGACCACCACGCCATGCGGGTGGGCCAGCCTTGGCCCATGGCGGTACGACGGGTGGGGATCCTGCTGCTCCTGACAGCTGTTGGCTGGGCCGGCGTGGGTGGGCACCCGGTGGCAGCATCAACGGGGCCGGTTCCTTCCGCCGCGGGGAGCGGCTGGGCGTGGCCACTCGAGCCGGTGCCCCGCGTGGTCTCCGGGTTCGAGGCGCCCGCCGGTCCCTACTCTGCGGGTCACCGCGGCGTGGACCTGGCGGCGTCTGTGGGCCAGCCGGTGCTGTCCGCAGGAGCGGGTGTGGTCGCCTTCGCCGGGCAGGTTGCCGGTCGGGGGGTGGTCAGCGTGGACCACCCCGACGGTTTGCGGTCGACGTACGAGCCAGTGGCGGGCACGGTCCGCGCGGGAGCCCTGCTCTCGCGCGGGCAACGCCTGGGCACGGTCACCGCAGCGCCCGGGCACTGTCTGCCGGACACCTGCCTGCACTGGGGGGTGCGCAGGGGCGGGGTCTATCTCGACCCGCTAGGGCTCGTCGACGCTGCGGGTCGGGTGCGGCTGCTGCCGCTGTGGGCGATGGGCGGGTTTCCTGCGCCGTGGGCGCCGGGAGCTTGGTCTCGGATCGGTGCCACGCCGCCGGCACCGAGGGCAGCCGTTTCACCGGACCGCGGGCCGCTGCTGGCCCGGGGGTGAGCCTCAGAGCAGGGCGGGGAGGTCGGCAGCAAGCCGCCGGTAGTCGGGGAGCGCGTTGTAGGCCTGCGCCGACAGGCGCAGGAATCCGCGGCCGGCCCATGTCGTCACCGCCACCTCCACGGCTGCTTCCCGACCGATGCGGGCCTGCAGGGCTGCAGCGGCAGCGTCATCGGTGATCAGCTCGTCGGGCAACGGCACGAGCTGCATGCTTACCGCCGGGTCACGCGGAAGATCGTCCCGTGGGACACGGAGTGCGTCGGCCACCACGCGCTGACCGGCAACCGCGAGCTCGACGTTGTGGCGGCGCAGCCGGTCGAGGCCGAGGTGCTCCAGCAGGCGCAGGGCACGCGGTGCCGACAGCCAGGCAGTGACGTCAGCGGTCCCGGTGTCGGCGAAGGAGGCCGGAAAGCCGGCGTCTTCTCCCCAGGATGCGACCAGCGGCAGCACCTCCGAGCGCCAGCGTGCATGGACCTGCAGCACCGCGGCCCCCCGCGGAGCGCAGGCCCACTTGTGCAGGTTGCCGGTCCAGAAGTCGGCGCCGAGCCGGTCCAGGTCCACCGCCAGCATCCCGGGGGCGTGGGCCCCGTCGACGAGCACGGCGACCCCACGGTCCTGGAGTGCGGGGACCAGGTCGACCAGCGGCAAGCGGCGGGCGGTCGGTGACGTGACCTGGTCGAGCACCGCCAGTCGCGTGTCGGGGCGCACCGCGGCGAGAACGGCGTCGACGGCGCCTGCTTCGTCGACGGTCAGCGGCACGTGGACAGTGTCCAGCCGGCCACGTGCCCGGCTGGTCCAGCGGGCGGCGGCGATGCGGACCGCGCCGTAGGTGTGGTCGGTGACCAGGACCGAGTCGCTCGGTGTGAGCGGGAACGCCGACAGCACAGTGCTCACCGCCGTCGTCGCGTTGGTGACGAACGCGATGCCGTCCAGGTCCGACGCGAGGAAGGTGGCGACCTCGGCGCGCGCCTGGTCCAGGGCGGCCGGCAGCTCGCGGGTGAAGAAGCGCACCGGGTTGCTCTCCATCCGGTCCCGCCAGGACTGCTGCTCCTCGAGCACCGGCGTCGGCACCGCGCCGTACGAGCCGTGGTTGAGGTGGGCGACCGTGGGTTCCAGCGGCCACAGCGCGCGGACCTCGAACCAGTCCTCACCCCAGATCGGGTTGCCCTCAGGGGGTGCGGCCGCGGTGGAGGGATCGGTCGCCATCAGGACAACCCTAGGGGCGGGGCGGGCAGACCCTCGTCAGCCGTTGGTCGTGCCGCCGTCAGCGAGCTTGCCGCGCAGCTGCAGCACCGCCTTGGTGTGCATCTGGCAGATCCGGCTCTCGGTGACACCGAGGACCTGCCCGATCTCGGCGAGGGTGAGCCCCTCGTAGTAGTACAGCGTGACGACGATCTTCTCCCGCTCGGGGAGCATGTTGATCGCCTTCGCGAGGAGGTACTTGGTCTCCTCCGACTCGAAGGCGAGCACCGGGTCCTCGGCCTTGGTGTCCTCCAGGGTGTCCACAAGGCTGAGCTTGTCGCCCTTCTCGCCGCCGACGCTGAGCAGCTCGTCGAGTGCGACCACGTTGACGAAGGACACCTGGCTGAAGATGTGATGCAGGTCGTCGAGGGCGATGCCGAGCTCGGCGGCAACCTCCGACTCGCTCGGCGTGCGGTGCAGCTCGCCCTCGAGCTTGGAGTAAGCCTTCTCCACCTCGCGGGCCTTGTACCGGACTGACCGCGGGATCCAGTCGATCGCGCGCAGCTCGTCGATGATCGCCCCGCGGATCCGGCTGATCGCGTAGGTCTCGAACTTGATCGCGCGCTCGAGGTCGAACTTGTCGATGGCATCGATCAGCCCGAAGATGCCGTAAGACACCAGGTCGGCCTGCTCGATGTTCGGCGGAAGGCCCACGCCGACCCGACCGGCGACGTACTTCACCAGTGGGGAGTAGTGCAGGATCAACCGCTCGCGAAGGTCGGAGCCGGAGGTCTTCTTGTAGTCCTGCCACAGCTCGCGCAGGGCAGTCTCTGCCGCGTTCTTCTCGGCAGCTACGTCGTCGTCGACGACGACCCCTCGAGCCGCGCCACCCGCTCCCCCGATGCGCGATCCGGCCCGGTCGCCGTCACGCCCGGGGGTGCGCTTGGTCATAAGTGGCCTTCAACCTGTCGACGGACACATGGGTGTAGATCTGGGTCGTGGCGAGCGTAGCGTGGCCGAGCATCTCTTGAACGCTTCTCAGGTCCGCGCCACCCTCGAGAAGGTGTGTCGCGGCGGAGTGCCGCAGGCCGTGCGGCCCGAGGTCGGGTGCATCGGGGACGTGGGCGAGCAGGCGGTGCACCGCCCGCCTGACTGTCCGCGCGTCGACCCGGCGGCCCTTGGCTCCCAGGAACAGCGCGGGGCCGCTCGTGGGTGTCGCCAGCGCCGGCCGGCCGTCCGTCAGCCATCGGTCGACCGCGCGCAGCGCCGGCAGGCCGAGCGGCACACTGCGCTCCTTGGCGCCCTTGCCGAGCACTCGCAGGACGTGGCGGGACCGGTCGACGTCGTCGACGTCGAGGCCGCACAGCTCACCGACCCGGATGCCGGCGGCGTAGAGCACCTCGAGCGTGGCGGCGTCGCGCACGGCGATCGGGTTATCGTCGTCGGCGGCCAAGGAGGCCACGTGCAGCACGGCGTCGGCCTCGTCCCGGCGCAGGACACCGGGCAGGGTGCGACCCGAGCGGGGCGTGGCGAGCAGGCTCCCCGGATCACCACCGAGCAGGCCCTGGCGGTGCGCCCATGCGGTGAAGCCGCGGGCGGCCGCGGCACGACGTGCCAGCGTCGAGCGAGCCCGCCCCCGGGTGGCCTGGCCGGCGAGCCAGCTTCGCAGCACCTGGAGGTCGACGGTGTCGAGGTGGTCGTGGCCCATCCGGACCGCATGGTCGAGCAACGTGCTGACATCGCCCCGATAGGCGCGAACCGAGTGCTCGGAGAGGCTTCGCTCGGCTCTGAGATGGCGCGTCCAGGCC
>JACCUZ010000393.1 GCA_013698395.1 Sporichthyaceae bacterium | reverse complement strand
GCGCAGCCGCGACGGTCGGGCCGCTGGTGCGGAAACTCGGCCGCGGCCGCGGGTCTCGGAGCGGGTCTTCCGCCGTACGGCGCGGGACGCCGGCTGTGTCCGACCGCGCCGGTAGCCTGCACTGTCGTGACCCAGACGCTCCACGCCCGCAGCGACGGCGAGTTCGAGCCCGACGGTTACTCGGCGCGCAACCTGCTGGTGCTCGAAGGTCTCGAGGCGGTCCGCAAGCGCCCGGGGATGTACATCGGGTCCACGGACTCGCGGGGCCTGATGCACTGCGTCTGGGAGATCATCGACAACTCCGTCGACGAGGCGCTGGGCGGGCACTGCTCGCGCATCGAGGTCGACCTGCACGCCGACGGCTCGGTCGAGGTCCGCGACGACGGGCGTGGCATCCCCGTCGACGCCGAGCCCCGGACCGGGCTCGCCGGGGTCGAGGTCGTCATGACCCGACTGCACGCGGGCGGCAAGTTCGGCGGCGGGTCGTACGCCGCAACGGGGGGGCTGCACGGCGTCGGGGCGTCGGTGGTCAACGCGCTGGCCGCTCGGCTCGACGTCGAGGTGGACCGCGACGGCAAGACCCATGCCATGAGCTTCCGACGCGGGGTGCCGGGCGTGTTCCGGGGTGACGGGCCCGATGCGGGCTTCGACGACCGGTCCGGCCCGCGGGTTGTGGGCAAGGTGACCCGCAAGCGCACCGGCACGCGGATCCGCTACTGGGCTGACCGGCAGATCTTCCTCAAGGACGCGACCATCTCGGTGGACGAGCTGCACAACCGCGCGCGCCAAACCGCTTTCCTGGTTCCCGGCCTCACCCTGGTGGTCCGCGACGCTCGTGGCGGGCAGGTCGACGAGCACTCTTTCCACTTCGACGGCGGCATCAGCGAGTTCTGCGAGTTCCTTGCACCGGACCAGTCAGTGAGCGACGTCCTGCGGCTTCAGGGGGTCGGCCACTTCACTGAGACGGTCCCGGTCCTGGACGCCAGCGGGCACATGTCCTCCCAGGACGTGCAGCGAGAGCTCAGCGTCGACGTCGCGCTGCGGTGGGGCACCGGTTACGACACCGTGGTGCGCTCATTCGTCAACATCATCGCGACTCCCAAAGGCGGCACGCACCTGCAGGGGTTTGAGCGCGCGCTGACCAAGACCCTCAACGAGGCGCTGCGCGCGCAGCGAGTCCTGCGCACGGCGGAGGATGACGTCGTCAAGGACGATGCCCTCGAGGGCCTGACTGCGGTCGTCACCGTGCGGCTCGCCGAGCCCCAGTTCGAGGGGCAGACGAAGGAGGTGCTGGGTACCTCTGCGGCTACCCGCATCGTGGCCGCTGTGGTGTCCAAGGAGCTCAGGACGGCCCTGACCACGACCAAGAAGGCGGGCCGGCTGCAGGCCAAGGCGATCCTGGACAAGGTGGCCTCCGCGGCGCGCACCCGGGTGGCAGCCCGGGCTCACAAGGAGCTGCAGCGCCGCAAGAACGCGCTGGAGACATCCTCCCTGCCCGCGAAGCTCGCCGACTGCCGCAGCGACGACGTCGAGCGCAGCGAGCTGTTCATCGTCGAGGGCGACTCGGCGCTGGGCACAGCCAAGCTCGCCCGCGACTCCGAGCATCAGGCGCTGCTCCCGATCCGCGGCAAGATCCTCAACGTGCAGAAGGCGTCGGCCTCCGACATGCTGAGGAACGCCGAGTGCTCCGCGATCATCCAGGTGATCGGGGCGGGAAGCGGCCGGACGTTCGACCTTTCCGCGGCGAGATACGGCCGGGTCGTGCTGATGGCCGACGCGGATGTCGACGGTGCCCACATCCGTTGCCTCCTGCTCACCCTCTTCTACCGCTACATGCGTCCGATGGTGGAGGCGGGTCGTGTCTTCGCCGCCGTACCGCCACTGCATCGCATCGAGGTGGTCAACGCAGGGGCGAAGAAGAACGACGTCGTCTACAGCTACTCCGAGACCCAGATGCGGACGACGGTGGCCGACCTGCAGCGCAAGGGGAAGAAGTACAAGGAGCCGATCCAGCGCTACAAGGGCCTCGGCGAGATGGACGCCGATCAGCTGGCCGAGACGACGATGGACCCCCGGCACCGCATGCTCCGCCGGGTGACTCTCGGCGACGTCGAGGCCGCTGAGCAGGTGTTCGAACTTCTGATGGGCAACGACGTCACCCCCCGCCGAGAGTTCATCGTCGCCGGGGCGTCACGAGTGGATCGCGACAGCATCGACGCCTGAGTGGTCGGGAACAGGTCCGGCGACGGCAGCCACTGGCTGCGGCGCGGGCGCACCGGAGCCGTCACGTCGGCCGGTCGTGGCCGGCAGCTCAAGAGCCACCCCGTTCGCTGCTGCAGCACGCGGGGGTGCGGCACCGGCCCAGCTGAGCAGCAACACGTCTTCCCCCCGCACGAAGCGGTGGCAGCGCACGCCGCCTGTCCCGCGTCCCTTGGCCGGGTACTCCGCGAACCCGGTGACCTTCACCGAGCCGGCGTCGGTGCCAGGCAGAGCGGCCGAGGACCCGGAGACGGTCACTACCACCGCGTCACGCTCAGGGTCGATGGCGTGGAAGGACACGACGTGGGCACCCCTCGCGAGTCGGACGCCGGCCATGCCTCCCGCAGCGCGACCCTGCGGCCGCACCGTTTCGGCAGAAAAGCGCAGCAGCTGGGCGTCGGAGGTGATGAAGACCAGCTCCATCGTCTCCGAGCTGAGGTCCACCGCCCCGACCACCCGGTCACCGGGTCGGAGCGCGATGACCTCCCAGGCGTCCTTGTTCTGCGGGTAGTCGGCCGCGACGCGCTTGACGACCCCCTGCCTGGTCCCGAGCGCGATACCGGGCGCGCCGGCGTCTAGGGAGCTGAGGGCGAGAACCACCTCGTTGCGCTCGAGCGAGAGAAACTCGGAGACCGGGGCACCTCCGGAGAGGTTCGGCGCGGTCGCGGTCGTCGGCAGCGCGGGGACGTCGAGCACACCGAGGCGGATCATCCGGCCGGTACTGGTCACGGCTGCGATCTCGGCCCGCGCGCTGGTGCGTACCGCCGAGACGATGACGTCGTGCTTGGCCCGCGGCCCCTGGGCAGGCAGCGGGTCGTCTCCCGTCGTACGGGCGAGTAGGCCGGTCGAGGACAGCAAGACCCAGCACGGGTCGTCGCCGATCTCCAACGGCCCGGCAGCTGAAGCAGGGAGGCCAGCTGACTCGAGCAGTACGGTGCGCCGGGGGGTGCCCAGGGACCGGGCCACCTCCGCGAGCTCGGCCGACACCGTCTCCCGCAAGAGCGTGTCGGACTCGACCAGCCGGGTCAGTTCCTCGATGGTGAGGCGCAGTTGCTCCTGCTCGGCCTCCAGCTCGAGCCGGGAGAACCGGGTGAGCCGGCGCAGGGGCATGTCCAGGATGTAGGTGGCCTGCACCTCCGTGAGGTCGAAGACTGACATGAGCCGCTCGCGGGCTGCCGCGGTGTCGTCACTGGTGCGGATGACCTGGATGACCTCGTCGATGTCGAGGATCGCGACGAGCAGGCCGTCGACCAGGTGCAGCCGGTCCTGGGCCTTGGTTCGCCGGTGCAGGCTCCGCCGACGTACCACGTCAAGGCGGTGTTCGATGTAGACCTCGAGCAGCTCCTTGAGCCCGAGCGTGCGCGGCTGGCCGTCGACCAGCGCCACGTTGTTGATGCCGAAGGTCTCCTCGAGCGGAGTCAGGCGGTAGAGCTCATCGAGGATCGCCTCGGGGTTGAAGCCGTTCTTGACCTCGATGACCAGGCGCATCCCCTTGTGCCGGTCGGTGTAGTCGTCGACGGCAGTGATGCCCTGCAGCTTCTTGCCGCGCACCAGCTCAGCGATCTTCTCCTTGACCCGTTCCGGGCCGACGCCCCAGGGCAGCTCGGTGACGACGATGCCCTTGCGGCGGGGGGTGACGTTCTCCACCCGCGCCGTGGCCCGGGTGCGGAAGCTTCCCCGGCCCGTCTCATAGGCCTCGCGGATCCCGTCGAGCCCCACGATCTTGCCGCCGGTCGGCAGGTCGGGGCCCGGGACGAAGCGCATCAGGCCGTCCAGCGTCGCGTTCGAGTGGGCGATGAGATGCCGCGCCGCGGACACCACCTCCACGAGGTTGTGCGGCGCCATGTTGGTCGCCATGCCCACAGCGATGCCGGCGGCGCCGTTGACCAGGAGGTTCGGGAAGGCGGCCGGCAGGACCTCCGGCTCGAGCTCGCGGTCGTCATAGTTGGGACGCAGGTCCACGACGTTCTCGTCGATGCCGTCAGTCAGCTGCATCGCGGCGGCAGTCAGCCGGCACTCCGTGTAGCGGTAGGCCGCCGGTGGGTCGTCGTTGCCGGGAGTGCCGAAGTTCCCG
Organism: Sporichthyaceae bacterium; assembly: GCA_013698395.1. Classification (GTDB taxonomy): domain Bacteria; phylum Actinomycetota; class Actinomycetes; order JACCUZ01; family JACCUZ01; genus JACCUZ01. The sequence goes on along the minus strand of JACCUZ010000393.1, from coordinate 844 downwards.
TGGCCGTCCACCAGAGGAAGCCGCAGCGACCAGGGCTGCGCCATCCGGACCAGCGTGTCGTAGATGGCGGTGTCGCCGTGGGGATGCAGCGTCGCCATCACGTCACCCACGACGCGGGCGCACTTCACGTGGCCGCGGTCGGGGCGCAGGCCCAGCTCGGCCATCCGGTAGAGGATCCGCCGGTGCACCGGTTTGAGGCCGTCCCGCGCGTCGGGAAGGGCTCGGGAGTAGATGACCGAGTAGGCGTACTCAAGGAATGAGCCTTGCATCTCGTCGGACACGTCGATGTCGACGATGTGCTCGGTGAAGTCGCCGTCGTCGGGCGGGAGGGTCTTGCTGCGACGGGCCACGAGGTGGTGCTCCTGCTCAGAGGTCTGCTGCGACTTTGGCGTAACGCCGGGACCGCTGCCCATTCTGACGGCTACCCCGGACGTCCACGTGGACCGACCCGCTGGACTGGCTCCCGCGCAGAGTGCGGCGGGTACGGCCGCGGGGTTCAGCCCCGCAGCCGGGCCCCCAGCCGGGCAGCGTGGTCGGCCGCAGCTCTCAGGTTGCGGGCGTCGATGGCCCCGCGGATGTCCCGCAACCGGCCGTCGAGGTCCTGCTGCTCGGCAACGGTCAGGGTGCCGGTGACGCGGTCGCGGATCCACTCCAGGGTTGCGCCGGCTCCCGTCACGCCGCCCAGGTCGTGTGCGGCGGCGAGCACGCGCAGCTGCTGCGTCCACAGGTGCAGCCGAGCGACATCCACCTGCGCCGGAGGGCGGTACCTCAGCTGGAGGTCGAGCACCGACTGCCAGACGTCGAGAGCGGCCTGGGCGAGCCGGGCTGGGCGGCGCCGCTCCAC
>JACCUZ010000377.1 GCA_013698395.1 Sporichthyaceae bacterium | reverse complement strand
CCGTCAGGCCCAGTCGGCCGGGAATGGGTGACGCCGCGGCGGCGCGCGCCGCGCGCAAGGAACTGGCCCGCCTCGAGCGTGCGCTGGACCGGCTGCGGGTGCGCGAGGCCCAGCTGCATGGCGACCTGTCCGCCGCGGCGACCGACCACGAGAAGGTGCTCTCGCTGGACGCGGAACTGCGCGACCTGGTGGCGGAGCGGACTGGGCTCGAAGACCGGTGGCTCGAGCTCGCCGAGCTCAGCGAGGATGCGGGCTGACGCTCGGCCCGGCGTACGCTCGCGCCCATGCCGGTGGCCCTGGAGTGGGGACCAATGGGCGCCAAGGCGCTCGCGGAGCAGTGCGACGTCCTCGTGGTTGTCGACGTCCTGTCGTTCTCGACCGCCCTGACGGTCGCGGTCGAGCAGGGGGCGAAGGTGTGGCCGCACACCGGTGGCGAGAGCGCTCGGCAGCTGGCGCGCGACATCGACGCGGTCCTCGCCGGCAACCGTTCGTCGCACGAGGGGCTGACGCTGTCGCCGGCGAGCTTGCTCGGCCTGGCGCCCGAGACCCGGTTGATCCTGCCCTCGCCGAACGGCTCGTCCATCGCCTTCGCCGCCCTCAACGGCTCGCCGTCGGTGGTGGCCGGCTGCCTGCGCAACGCATCAGCGGTCGGCCGCTACTTGCGCGACACCGGGCGGATCGGTCTGGTGCCGGCCGGCGAGCGGTGGTCGGACGGTTCGCTGCGGCCGTCGTACGAGGACCTGGTCGGGGCGGGTGCGGTTGCGGACCGGCTGAGGGCGTTCGACCCATCGGTGGCCCTGTCTCCGGAGGCTGAGGCGGCCGCTCTCGCCTTTCGCTCCCTCCGGCCGCTCGAGGTGTGCGCGTCAGGGGCGGAGCTGGTCGAGCGAGGGTTCGCCGAGGATGTGCAGATCGCGAGCGAGGTCGACTCCAGCAGCGTTGTGCCGGTGCTCGTCGAGGGCCGGTTCGTCGCGGCCTAGCCGGCGTAGGACGAGCCGATCAGCCGTCCACCTCGAAGGGGGCAACCAGCCGCCGCAGCGCCGAGGACAGGGCCCGCTGCTCGGCCAAAGACAGGCCGCGCAGCAGCTCCCGCTCCCGGTCGAGCAGGTCAGCCAGAGCTGCGTCGACCCGCTGCCTGCCCCGACCCGTGAGCCGCACCCGCACGCCTCGGCGGTCCGACGGGTCGGGCAGGCGCTCGACGAGGCCTCGTTCTTCCAGGCGGTTGAGGCGGTGGGTCATGGTGCCCGAGGTCACCAGCGTCTGAGCCACGAGCTGGCCAGGTGACAAGAGGTACGGCGGTCCGGCTCGGCGCAGGGCGGCGAGTACGTCGAACTCCCACGTCTCCAGACTGTGAGTCGCAAACGCCGTGCTGCGCGCCCTGTCGAGGTGGTGGGCGAGCCGGGTGACCCGGCTCAGCATTTCCAGCGGTCGCACGTCGAGATCGGGGCGCTCGCGCTGCCACGCGGCGACCAGCCGGTCCACCTCGTCCGGCACGGCACCTCCATGGTCACCCCGGCCGACACTATCGAGACACTGTTCCACGGCGGCAAGGAGAACCGTGGAAGTCAGGAGCGCAGGTGCGGTGGGATCCGAAGGAGTACCTCCTCTTCGCTGACGAGCGCGCCCGGCCGTTCATGGATCTGATGACGAGGGTCGCCGTCCACCGTCCCCGTCTCGTCGTCGACCTGGGCTGCGGCCCCGGAAACCTCACCAGGGACCTCGCTCGTCGCTGGCCAGAGGCCGTGGTCGAGGGATGGGACAGCTCCGCAGAGATGATCGAGCGATGCCGGGGTGGCGGGGAGACGGATCGGCTGCGGTTCACCCTCGGGGATCTGCGGGACTGGCAGCCGGAAGAGCCGGTGGACGTGCTGATCTGCAACGCCACCCTGCAATGGGTGCCCGACCACCTCGAGGTGCTGCCTCGCCTGCTCGCCGGCGTCCGGCGTGGTGGGTGGTTGGCTTTCCAGGTCCCGGCCAACTTCGCCGAGCGCACGCACACCGCCATCGTCGAGCTGCGCGGGCAGGCTCCGTGGCGTGACCGGCTAGCCGAGGTCGACGTGGCGCGGCCCCGATCGGAGGAACCGGCCACCTATCTCGAGGCACTGCTCGCGCAGGGGTGCCGTGCAGACGTGTGGGAGACGACCTATCTGCAGGTGCTGCAGGGACCCGATGCGGTCGTGCGCTGGATGACCGGAACGGGTCTTCGCCCCGTCTTGGCGGCGCTCGGCGAGGCCGCCCAGGACGAGTTCCTCGCGGCGTACCGCTCGCTGGTCGCCGACGCATACCCCCGGCGGGAGGCCGGGACCGTGCTTCCGTACCGACGCATCTTCGCCGTCGCCCGCCGATGACCGGCATGGTCGGGGGTCATCGTCGATCACGATCCGCGGGCAGACTCAGACGTGCCGGGGCATCTCGTCATGCAGGCCAGGCGCGGACTCCAGGCCGGCCAGGCCGTTCCACGCCAGGTTGACCAGGTGCGCCGCCACCTCGGCCTTGGCCGGCCGGCGCACGTCGAGCCACCACTGGCCGGTCAGGGCGACCATGCCGACCAGCATCTGCGCGTACATCGGCGCGAACTTCGGGTTGAAGCCGCGGGCAGAGAACTGGTTGCCCATGATGTGCTCGACCTGACTGGCCGCGTCGCTGATCAGCGACGCGAAGGTGCCCGTCGACTGGGCGACGGGGGAGTCGCGGACCAGGATGCGGAAGCCGTCTGTGGAGGTCTCGACGTAGTCCAACAGGGCCAGGGCCGCTCGCTCGAGCAGCTCACGGGGGCGACCGCTGCTCGTCAGCGCACCTGTGATGGCGTCGAGCAGCGCTCGCATCTCGCGGTCCACCACGACGGCGTAGAGACCCTCCTTGCCGCCGAAATGCTCATAGACCACCGGCTTCGACACGCCCGCCTTGGCTGCGATCTCCTCGACCGACGTCGCGTCGAAGCCCTTCTGGGCGAACAGCGAACGACCGACGTCCAGGAGCTGCTCGCGACGTTCCTTGCCGGACATGCGGGCCCGTCCCTCGCGCCGCCCCTTGACCTGCTCCGGCACGGTCGAGGGGTCCAAGGTCACGTACGCGACCGTAACCTACGGCGGCGGCCGACGTCGGAACGGGAAGATCCTGATCTTCGCCTGGTGGTCATCTTCCCGTCGTGTGTGTTTCGGCCGTACGCCAGAAGGTGCCGCTTCGCTCGGTGCCATGAGACCACTCCTGATGACCGCGGCTTCCGTGATGGTGGCACTCGTCGGTGCAGTCCCGTCCGCCGTGCTCGCGGAGGCCGCCCAGGCCGAGACCCGGCCGGTCGTGCGGAAGGCACCGCGATGGACCGTGGTCCAGCCGCTGGTGATCGCCCACCGCGGCGCGAGCGGGTACCGACCCGAGCACACGCTTGCCGCCTATCGGCTCGCGATCCAGATGGGCGCGGACTACGTCGAGCCCGACCTGGTCTCCACCAAGGACGGATTTCTGGTGGCCCGGCACGAGAACGAGATCAGCGGAACCACCGACGTGGCGTCCCGTCCGGAGTTCGCCGCGCTGCGGACCATGAAGGTGATCGACGGAGTCGCCCTCACCGGGTGGTTCACCGAGGACTTCACCCTCGCCCAGCTCAAGACCCTGCGAGCCGTCGAGCGGATCCCTCTGCTGCGACCGGGCAACGCTGCGTACGACGGGCAGTTCGAGGTGCCGACGCTTCAGGAAGTCATCGACCTGGTGCGCTTCGAGAGCCGTCGGACCAAGCGCACCATCGGGATCTACCCCGAGACCAAGCACCCCACGTACTTCGACTCAGTGGGCCTGTCCCTCGAAGAGCCGCTGGTCCGCACGTTGCGCCGCAATGGTCTCGCGGGACGGCATGCGCCGGTGTTCGTCCAGTCATTCGAGACCACGAACCTGCGTGAGCTGTCGAGGATGATCCAGGTCCCACTTGTCCAGCTGCTCGGACAGCCCATGCAGGTGCCCTACGACCTCGTCGCAGCAGGGATGCCGCGCACGTACTCCCAACTCGCGACGCCGGCGGGTCTTGCCGAGATCGCGACCTACGCCGACGGCGTCGGGCCGGAGAAGTCCTACGTGATCCCCCGCAACCCCGACGGCAGCCTCGGTGAGCCGACCTCCTTCGTCGACGACGCGCACGAGGCCGACCTCCTCGTGCACGCCTACACCTTCCGCGCGGAGAACTTCTTCCTGCCCACCGATTACCGGATCGGGACCGATCTGACCGCCTTCGGGGACTACGCCGGTGAAGTGACGGCGTACCTCGAGGCTGGGTTGGACGGGCTGTTCGCCGACCACCCGGACCTAGCCGTCGCGGCACGCGACGCGTTCGTCGCAGTCGCCGAGAGCGGGGAACGCGCCGCCTCCTGACGACGCCTGCGTCCGCACAGAGCCCGATGACTCGACCACGCCACGCTCGACCGGTCATGACCGACCCTGCTGGTCGAATGGTCTATGGCTGCCGTCAGGTACGACGACGAGCTGAAGGACCTGGCCCGAGACATGCGCCGGTCCGGCATGAGCGTCAGCCAGATCGCGAACGCCCTGGGCGGCCGAC
>JACCUZ010000375.1 GCA_013698395.1 Sporichthyaceae bacterium | reverse complement strand
GCTCCAGCCTGATGGCGGACACGCTGGGCCGCGACGACGCCACGGTGCTGGCTGTCCGCTTCACCGACTGAATCTGCACGCCCCCTGTCCGACGTGTCACAATGCTGTGTTGCGACTGTTGCGACTGCGGCCCCAGGGCCGCGACACTCCCGAGATCCCTAGCGCTGGTGCCGCACGCCCGGCGCGCGACGAGAGGTAGTACGTGTCGGACCTGGCTCACCCGGAACGGAAAGTGGTCGCCGCGGCTGCGACGACCAAGCGTGCGACCACCGCGAAGAAGGTCACGGCAGCGCCGCCGGCGAAGGACGCGGGCGCCCCGTCGACCAAGCCAGCCAAGCCGGCCACCAAGCAGGCTTCCGGCCCCACAGCGAAGCAGCCCCCCGCGAAGAAGTCCGCTCCGGCGGCGAAGCGCGGCGCGGCTCCCGCAACCGCGGCCGAGAGCCCAGCCGAAACCGTTTCTACGGCCGCCGGTTCCGATGTCGTGTCCGGCGCTGCGTCCGCCAACGGCGACCTGGCCACCCTTCCGGACGACCCAGCCGTTATCCCTCCTGCTGACCTGCCCGACGAGGAGCCCACCGAGCTGCCCGAGGGCGAAGAGGGCGAGTCCTTCACCCTCTCCGACGACGAGGAGGACGCGCCGGCCCAGCAGGTGGCCACTGCGGGCGCGACTGCGGACCCGGTCAAGGACTACCTCAAGCAGATCGGCAAGGTCGCGCTGCTCAACGCCGAGCAGGAGGTCGAGCTGGCCAAGCGCATCGAGGCCGGGCTCTTCGCTGAAGAGAAGATCAACTCTCCGGAGAAGTTCGCCCCCAAGATGAAGAAGGAGCTCGACTGGATCGCCGAGGACGGCCGCCGAGCGAAGAACCACCTGCTCGAGGCGAACCTGCGTCTGGTCGTCTCGCTGGCCAAGCGCTACACCGGCCGGGGCATGCTGTTCCTCGACTTGATCCAGGAGGGCAACCTGGGCCTGATCCGTGCGGTCGAGAAGTTCGACTACACGAAGGGCTACAAGTTCTCCACGTACGCGACCTGGTGGATCCGCCAGGCGATCACTCGCGCCATGGCCGACCAGGCGCGAACCATCCGGATCCCGGTCCACATGGTCGAGGTCATCAACAAGCTCGCGCGGGTGCAGCGGCAGATGCTGCAGGACCTGGGCCGCGAACCGACCCCCGAAGAGCTCGCCAAGGAGCTCGACATGACCCCGGAGAAGGTCGTCGAGGTGCAGAAGTACGGCCGCGAGCCGATCTCCCTGCACACCCCGCTGGGCGAGGACGGCGACAGCGAGTTCGGGGACCTCATCGAGGACTCCGAGGCGGTCGTGCCGGCCGACGCGGTGTCGTTCACGCTGCTGCAGGAGCAGCTGCACTCGGTGCTCGACACGCTGTCCGAGCGCGAGGCAGGTGTCGTGTCGATGCGGTTCGGGCTCACGGACGGGCAGCCCAAGACGCTCGACGAGATCGGCAAGGTCTACGGAGTGACCCGCGAGCGGATCCGCCAGATCGAGTCCAAGACCATGTCCAAGCTGCGCCACCCGTCACGTTCACAGGTGCTGCGCGACTACCTGGACTGAGACGAACCCCGACAGCATCCCGAAAAGTACCGCTGACCTGGAGAAACACTTCGCCGATGGCCCCCGGCTTGCGATGCACAGCGCTCACAGTCAAGATATCTCAGTGCCCCGACTGCCGCCCCGCTCGACCTGGCCGACCTGCTCGGCTCCTGGGAGCTGCACCTGCGCGCGGAGCGCAAGAGCCCACAGACGGTCAAGGCGTACGGGGACGGGGTACGGCGCTTCCTGACCTGGTGCGCGGCTGTCGGGCGGCCCGCGGTGTTGGAACGGCCCACCGTGGACGCTTTCGTCGCCGGTCTGCTCGAGGACGGTGCCGAGGCCGCCACTGCCCGGTCCCGCCACCTCGCACTGCGCCGGTACTCCCGATGGCTGGCCGAGGAGGGCGAGCTCCAGAGCGACCAGCTGATCGGGTCCCGTCCGCCCCGTCTGGACCAGAAGCTCGTCCACCCCCTCAATCAGGATCAGCTCAAGGCGCTGCTGGCGTCCTGCAAGGGACCCGACCTGCGGGACCGCCGCGACGATGCCCTGATTCGCCTCATGGTCGAGACCGGGCTACGCGCAGGCGAGGTCGTCGCGATGACCATGCCCGACATCGACCTGGCCGGGGGCAGCGCCGTGATCCACCGCGGCAAGGGCGGCAAGGGCCGGGTGGTGCCTTTCGGGCCCCACACCGGGCGAGCCCTGGACCGCTACCTCCGTGCCCGCCGTACCCATCGCCTCGCAGGTACCGCCGCGTTCTGGCTCGGTGACCGTGGGAAGGCGTTCAGCTACTTCGGACTGCACGCCGCCCTCCGGAGCCGCGCGCTGCAGGCTGGCATCCCCGGCTTTCACCCACACCTGCTCCGGCACACGGCCGCCCACCGTTGGCTGGCAGCCGGTGGCTCCGAGGGCGGCCTGATGGCCGTCGCCGGCTGGACCCGCCCCGACATGCTCCTGCGCTACACCCGCGCCCAGGCTTCACATCGTGCGGCTGAGGAGGCTCGCCGGCTCAACCTGGGGGACCTGTGATCCTGCCACCGCAGCGGCTCGGCGCCGTGCCCGGCCTGGAGGCCGTCGAGATGCTGCCGCACCTGCACGTGCAGCGCGATGCCCGGCGGAAGGCGGCCTTTCTCCAGACCACCACAGACCTGGCCGATGACCAGCAGGTTGCCCCCGGCGGCCTCATCCAGGTCACTTGCGTTCCCGTTCGCCACCGATTCAGCCCGGACGGCGGAGCTCCCACCGTTGCCCACATGTTCGAGACAACCCTTGGTCCCTTGTTCGTGGCCCCGATCGTGGGTCGCTACGCCGACTGGGGCCCAGACCAGTCCGGGACTACCACAGACGACGCCTTGCCCGTCGGTGCCGCCGACCCGGCCACCGAGGTCGACAAAGCTGGCGCCGAGCCATGGCCGCTGCCGGTCCAGCTGCTCTGCGTCCTTCTCGACGATGGGGAACCGCCGCAGCTGCGAGTCAAGTGCCGCGAGCACGGACCGGCCGCCGTGGACCTAGGCCGTTTGGCCTCGGTCTACGAGACGGCGGTCAACGAGCGGCAGGCTCGTCGACAGCGGGTGGGTAAGTCTGTTGAGACCGACGCGCCGGTCGTCGTCACCCTCCAGGAGGTCGCGAGCTGGCTACAATGATGGCGCGTGCACCGGAGGTGCCCAGTGGGGTCGACGCGCCCCCGGTCCATCTGGGACTCCGATGCATACCTCCGACTCAGCCGACCGGCGCCTGATCGCGCGTCTGGCCGCGCACTCCTCCTGGGCGCAGACAGCGGACCGCACCGCTCGCACCGCCCCCGCCGGACCGCCCTCCTCCTGCGTTTCGAGGACCAGGTCGACCCCAATCGTCAGCTCGTGCCCGGTGAGCGGCGCAAGAGGGCCGAGAACGCCCGCAAGGCCTATTACACCGCCCTCGCCCTCAGGTCAGCCCAGTCCCGCCGCCAGGCACCCTCCACACGCGGTGCCGTTGAGCTCGACGAGGTCGAGAAGTGACCGGCCTAGCCGAGTCCGGCCGGTCACCACACACCGGCGGCATGAGGTGACCCCTGCCCTGGATCTGTCCGCTCTGCTGACCGGGCTCGGTCGCGATGGTGACGAGCGGCTCAGCGTCTGTCATCGGGACGGCGACGGCACGTTCGTCGTGGAGCTGGTAACCGTGCGCGAGGCCGGCACCACAGCGCACAAGTACATGAATCAGGACTGCTACTTCGGGACGGCTCCGCTGCACGAGCGGGTCAGCTCCGGCCGTGGGAACGCCGCTGATGTCGTAGGTATCCGCGAGCTCCTCGCGGACCTGGACGTGGGGCCGGGCAAGATGCCTTCCTTCGCCGCGGCCGAGGATGTGATCCGAGACTTGTCGGCCCTCCTCGATGCCGCACCCACGGCGGTGGTCGAGACCGGCCACGGACTGCACCCGCACTGGGCCCTGGAGCGGGACGACACGACGGACTGGACGGACGAGACTTCACCAAAGTGGTGCCAGGCCGTCTCCCTCTGTCGGCGCTGGGGCCGGCTCGTCGCGCACATCGCGGAACGGCACGGTGGCAGCGTGGACCCGGTCTACGACCTGGCGCGGGAGCTGCGAGTCCCGGGGTCGATGAACCGCAAGGACACCCCCGTCCGGGTCACCATGCGACTCGCCGAGGCGCAGCCGGTCACACTCGACAGGCTCGCACGAGTCCTCGACGAGCAGGAAGTGGTCGAGCACACCGAGGACCGGGCGTTGCTTGATCCCGTCGTGTCCGACGTCACGTCCTGGTCCTTCGCGGAGCAGACATGTCGCTACGCCCACACGATGATCGGCGGGTGGACGAAGGACAAGCCGGCGGCCAGGCATCCCTGGCTGGTCGCCCAGGCGACCCGGGTTTCCGCAGCCCACCGGTACGGATGTCTCAGCAAGGACGACCACGCCACGGCGGTGACGGCTCTCACGGCACGGTTTCGCACCCTGCTCAACGTTGGTCGCAGGCGGAGCGAGTATCCCGGCGAGGTGGCCGGTGCCTTCGCGTGGGGGCTTGCCCGGGCGCAGACGTTGAGCGACACCCACCTGCGCGCCGAGTTGGGCCAGCATGCGCATCGGGGGCAAGAGCTGTGTCCCGAGCTCGCGGCCACCGACCTCAACCAGGTCCACGCCGTATTCCGTCGGTGGTTCGGCCCCGCCTACGACCTGGACGTCCTCGACAGCGTGCTGGCAGCGGCGGCCGCAGGCCTCGTTCTGGACGGGGACCCGGTCAACCTGCTCGTAGTGGGGCGGCTCAGGGGCCGCCAAGACCGAGTCCGTGTCCACGCTGGCCGCAGCCGGCGCGGTGGTTACCTCCACCATCAGCTCAGAGGGAGCGCTGCTGTCGGGCACCTCCTCCAAGGAGAGGGCGAGCAACGCCACCGGCGGGGTACTGCGCAAGATCGGTGCCCGCGGCGTGCTGGTACTCAAGGACGTCACCTCGATCATGTCGATGGGCCGTGACGCCAGGGCCTCGGTCCTGGCGGCCCTGCGGGAGGTGTCCGACGGTTACTGGGAGCGCAACCTCGGCGTGGACGGCGGACAGACCTTGTCCTGGCGGGGACGGTGCACGCTGATCGGGGCAGTCACCACCGCCTGGGACGAGGCCCATGGCGTGGTCGCCACCATGGGCGACCGGTTTCCCCTGGTGCGGATGCCCGATGCCGGCGCTCTCGCCGCCGGCCGTCAGGCGCTGGCCAACACCGGGCACGAGGAGCAGATGCGTAAGGAGCTGTCGGAGGCAGTGGGAGGCCTGCTCCAGCACACGCACCCCTCCAGCCAGACCAGCGACCTGGAGTTCATCCTGCCGCTCGCCAATTTCGTCACCTGGGCCCGGACCGCGGTCCCAGTGACAACCGGGGCGACGTCCTCAGCGCCCATGCGCGGGAGATGCCGACCCGCTTCGCCAAGCAACTCGGCCAGATCTACCGTGGCGCCCGGTGCATTGGCCTGTCCGAGGACAGAGCCCGTGGCCTCGTCACCCGCATCGCGGCAGACACATTGCCCCCGATGCGCCGGACCGTCCTCGGGGGCCTGCTAAACCAGTCGCAGGCCTCCACCACTGCCGGGATCGCCCGACGGGTCGGCAAACCGCGAACGTCCGTGGACCGGCGGCTCCAGGAACTTGTCGCGCTGGGCATCGCCATCGTGGTCGGAGGGGAGGGGGGAGAAGACAAGGGCTGGCACTGGCAACTGAGCGACACCGTTGAACGAGACGCCCTGGCCGCCCTTGTGCCCGGAAACGTCAGCAGACCCCCTCAGTCAGCCTCAAATGCTCCACTAACCGCTGTGCCTGCAGGTCCGACTCCCGGTCAGGACAGCACTCTCACCGAAAACCCCCCGTCTGACGACGTTTCCGGACAGCCCCCTGTGACACAGAAGACGCCGGCCTTCCGGCCCCGGATCGTGCCCCAACTCCCGCCACGCGCAGGGACGGCCGAGCGGGAGGCGCAGTGAGCGTCTGGAAGATCGGGACCCTCTCGGACATGATCTACTACTTCGTTTCTGAGGACATCGAGTGGTCGGTCGAGAACATCGAGAACGCCGGATGTCGGCTGGGCCGGAACAAGTACCCAGCGCTCCTCTGGTACCTCAACCGACTCCGTCCTCTCCGTCCGGAGGTGGCGGCGGTCGTCGTGCCCTCTGCCTGGTCCGGTGCGGAGTTCCCCAACCGGCAACTGCGGGGTACGCAATGGCGCCTACTGTTCGACATCGCCGGGTACACCGTGGATGGGGTGCCCTCGCCACGTCCCACGTCGGCACTGCG
>JACCUZ010000370.1 GCA_013698395.1 Sporichthyaceae bacterium | reverse complement strand
TGCCTGGACCGCGTACGCCGTCGCGCCGTCCGGGCCGCCGAGCCGCTGCCTGACCACGAGCTGCCCGCGCGCGGAACCGACGCGTTCGCGGCGAGCGACACGGCAGCGGACGTCACAGCGGCCCTGGCCACGCTGCCGGTGGAGCAGCGTGCGGCCCTGGTGCTCGTGGACATGTATGGCTGGTCGGTCGACGACGCCGCCCAGGCGCTGGACTGCCCCACCGGCACCGTCAAGAGCCGGTGCGCGAGGGGCCGAGCCCGGTTGCTTCCGCTGCTGCGGAACCAGGAGACGCGAGCCGACGTCCCACCCCCAGCGGATCCGGCCACCCAGAGCACCCGAGGAGGTGAGCGGCCATGAGCGGGTCGCACGTCGACGCCGACACCCTCGCCGACCTGGACGAAGGGCTGCTCCCCGGAGACACCGAGCACGAGGTGGAGGAACACCTGCGCGATTGCACCCGGTGCGCCGCGGACCGGGCGGCGCTGGCCGGAGTTCCCACGATGCTCGCCGCCGCGGCCGACGTAGGACCGGTGCCCGATGACGTGGCGAGAAGGCTGGCCAACGTTGTCCGGGCTGGCGTGGACGGCAGCGCGGCCGGCAGCGCGGACGGCGCCACGACGGGTGCGACTGTCGTTCCTCTGCAGCGGCGGCCTCCGCTCGGCACCCGGGTCCTGCAGGCCGCAGCCGTCCTGGTCCTGCTGGTCGCCGGGCTCGGGATTGCCATCGGCGCCCTGCAGGGCGGTGGCGACGACGAGCTGGCCACCAGCGCCGGTGGTGCAGGTGCGAGCAGTGACAGCCGCATGGAAGCCCAAAGTGACGTCGGCGGCTTCCCGGTCACCATCAGCGGCCGCGACTGGGACCCCGAGACGGTGCGGTCCGCCGTACCCCAGATCGTCTCCGGCAGCCTTCCGCCGGCGCAAGCGGCTGCCGGGGAGGACTCCAGCTCCGGTGACAGCAGCCCGCGCTCCCTCGCCGCCGACGCGACGGCCCGCCTGGCCGGCGGACCCGCGCTCGCGGAGTGTGTGACCGCGCTCAACGACGGTCCGGTGACGCCGCTGGGCGTCGACCTGGCCAGCTGGCAGGGCGCCCCCGCCGTCGTCATCGTGCTGCCGACCCCCGACGACCCGGCGACCGTGGACGAGTGGGTGGTCGGGCCCCAGTGCTCCCAGCAGGACGCCCAGGTCCGGTACTTCGCCCGGGTGGCGCGCCCCTGACGGCCAGGGGAATGCCCGGACCCTACGATCGGTTTGAACGGTCGACCTCAACAGTGCCGGATCGGACGGGGCCGTGCCTGCCCTGCAGGGCGGCGGAAGGGAGTGCAGGACGGCCGTGGACGACGTACGCAATGTGATCATCATCGGCTCGGGGCCCGCCGGGTACACGGCCGCCATCTACGCCGCACGGGCCGACCTGGCGCCGCTGGTGTTCGAGGGCTCGGTCACGGCTGGTGGGGCGCTGATGAACACCACCGACGTCGAGAACTTCCCCGGCTTCCCCGACGGCGTGATGGGCCCGGACCTGATGGACCACCTGCGCAAGCAGGCCGAGCGCTTCGGCGCGGAGCTCGTCACCGACGACGTGACAGCGGTCGACCTCACCGGCGAGATCAAGATGGTCACCGACGGCTCGGGTGGCGAGCACCGGGCTCGCGCGGTGATCGTCGCGACCGGCTCGGGCTACCGCGAGCTGGGCCTGCCGAACGAGAAGCGCCTGTCCGGGCACGGGGTCTCCTGGTGTGCCACCTGCGACGGATTCTTCTTCCGGGACCAGGACATCGCGGTCGTCGGGGGCGGCGACACCGCCATGGAGGAAGCGACCTTCCTCACCCGCTTCGCACGCACCGTGACCGTGATCCACCGTCGCGACTCGCTGCGCGCATCGAAGATCATGCAGGAACGGGCGTTCGCCAACCCGAAGATCCACTTCCAGTGGAACACCGAGGTGGTCGACGTCCTCGGTGAGAGCAAGATCACCGGGCTACGGGTACGCGACACCCGTACCGGTGCCGAGTCAGAGCTCGGCGTGACCGGGCTGTTCGTCGCCATCGGCCACGATCCGCGCAGCGAGCTGTTCGCCGGAGAGCTGCGTCGCGACGACGAGGGCTACCTGCTCGTCGACGCACCGTCCACCCGCACCAACCTCGCCGGCGTCTTCGCCTGCGGCGACGTGGTGGACCACATCTACCGGCAGGCCGTCACCGCCGCCGGCACCGGCTGCGCCGCCGCACTGGACGCCGAGCGCTACCTAACGTCTCTGGAGGACGCCGACCTGACCGGCGACCCCGCCCAGGTCGCACAGGCCGTCGTGAGCGCCTGAGCCGGCAGGCCGGCACCCAACTCGCACCGTTGCACCGACCCGCACCGACCCGCACCCGAGAGGAGCTCCCGTGGGAGCCAACAGCAAGACCGTGACCGACGACAGCTTCGCCACCGACGTCCTCCAGGCCGACAAGCCCGTGCTGGTGGACTTCTGGGCGGAATGGTGCGGCCCGTGTCGGCAGGTCTCACCGATCCTCGAGGAGATCGCCGGCGAGCATGCCGACAAGATCAGCGTGGTCAAGCTGAACGTCGACGAGAACCCTCGCACCGCCGCTGACTACGGCGTCACGTCGATCCCGACCATGAACGTCTACCAGAATGGCGAAGTCGTGAAGACCATCGTCGGCGCAAAGCCGAAGGCCATGCTGCTCAAGGATCTCGAGGCTTTCATCTAGGCAGTAGCGTCCATCGAGGCAGTAGCATCCCCGGCCGTGCCTGTGGAACGGAGCTATCGCCTCGGTGACACCGGGCCTGCGGTGGCCGAGATCCGCCGCAAGCTGGCCCGTCTCGGCCTCCTGCCGGCCGACGAGGTCTCCGGGGTCGGGGACACAGAGCCCGGCCCCAACCAGTTTGGCGCGGCCACCTTCGACGAGGCGACCGACCGCGCCGTCCGGGCCTTCCAGCAGCAGCGCGGGATCCTCGTGGACGGGATCGTCGGAACTCTCACCTACTACGCGCTCGACGAAGCCCGCTGGCGCCTGGGTGACCGGATCCTGTTCTACGTCCCGGCCCGGCTGCTGGCCGGCGACGATGTCGCCACGCTGCAACAGCGGCTGCTCGACATGGGCTTCGACTGCGGCCGGGTCGACGGCCTCTTCGGCGTCGAGACGGAGCTGGCGCTGCGCGAGTTCCAGCGCAACATCGGCGTGAGAGCCGACGGCACCTGCGGGCCGGCCACCTTCAAGGCCTTGGACCGGCTCAGCCGTACGGTCACCGGCGGCAGCCCGCACGCGATGCGCGACTCAGAGGCGATCAACCGCGCCGGTCCGACGCTGGCGGGAAAGATGGTCATCGTCGACCCCGGACACGGGGGCGCGGACTCGGGCGTCTCTGGCCGGCCGCTCAACGAGGGCATGCTGATGTACGACCTCGCCTCCCGCGTCGAGGGACGCCTCGCGGCGACCGGCTGCTCCGCGTTCCTCACCCGAGGGCCCGAGCACGGCGACACCGCGCCCAGCGAGACGGACCGGGCGAGCTTCGCCAACGCGGCTGGTGCCGACCTGCTCATCTCGTTGCACGTGGCCGCGCACGCCAACCCCCTGGCGGCGGGGGTGGCCACCTACTTCTACGGCGCTGACCGGTTCGGTCACCGGTCCGCGATCGGTGAACGGTTCGCCGGCCTGGTCCAGCGGGAGATCTGCGCTCGCACCGACCTGGTGGACTGCCGGACCCATGCCATGAACTGGGACCTGCTGCGGCGCACCCGGATGCCGGCTGTCCGGACCGAGGTCGGGTACCTCACCAACCCCGGCGTCGGGGCTCGGCTGGCCGATCCCGCGTTCCGCGACGTGGTCGCCGAAGCGGTGGTGGTGGCAGTACAGCGGCTCTACCTGCCGCCCGACCAGGATGCCGAGACCGGCTTCCTGCGGATCCCCGCCCGCGCCTAGACCGGGCGCCTAGACCGGCCGGAAGGCGGGCTCGGGGCTCATCGAGCCGAGCAGCCGCTCCAGGGCCACCTCGACGTCCGCGCGCCAGGACACCGCTGTGCGCAGGTCCAACCGCAACCTGGGGTAGCGGTGGTGGGGCCGCACCGTCTTGAAACCCACGGCTAGCAGGAACTCGGCCGGCAGCAGGCAGCCGGTCGTGCCGGCGACGGGAACACCCGGCTCAGCCGATGCCGCCGCAGCGGCCAGCCCGAACGCCTCGATGGCTCGGACCCCGCGGCGCGTGAGGTCCTTGGCCGCTGTCTGCACCAGCATGCGCCCCAGCCCGCCGCCGGCGAACTCCGGCAGGATCCCCGCCGTGATGAGCAGCACCGCGTCACCGGAGACCGGCGAGGTCGGGAACGCGAGGCTGCGGGGTACGTGGACAGGCGGGGCGTACGTGAGGTACCCGGCCGGGACCGTGTCGACGTACGCGAGCTTGCCGCACGATCCCCAGTCGAGCAGCGTCGCCGACAGCCAGGCCTCCTTCTCGAGGTCGACGTCGCCCGCCTCGAGGGCCGCCTCCCCGGCGACCGGGTCCAGCTCCCAGAACACGCAGCGCCGGCACCGGCGCGGCAGGTCGTTGAGGTTGTCGAGGGTGAGGTTGACGACCCGTCGCGACACCGGCGCCTCCGAACTCAGCGCGCCACAGCGCGCAGCCAGGCGAAGGCTAGCGAAGGTCCGGCGCTCCGACCAGACCCGAACAGGTGTAGATCCGGCGACAAGACGACAACACGACTTGTCGACACCGGACCGGCAGCCTGCTCGCCACTGGGGGTCGGCTCAGGATGTGCTCGGCTCGGCCGGCTCGGCCGGCTCGGGCAGCCCGGGCAGCTCGGCTCGGGGAAGGTCCGGGGCCATCATGGCCACGATCCGCTCCAGGTCGTCTATCGAGGCGAACTCCACCACGATGCGGCCCTTGGCCCGGCCTAGATCGACCTTGACCCTGGTCTCGAACCGGTCAGCCAGCCGGTCGGCAAGCACGGCGAGCTTGGGCGCGACCGGGCGGCGCGCCCGCGTCGATCCTCGCTGGACCCCCGCGTCCTCATCGGCGCCCCCCAGCGACACAATCTCTTCCACGCTGCGCACGGACAGGCCCTCGGCCACGATGCGGGCGGCCAGCCGTTCCTGGGCGGCTTCTTCGGACAGGCCCAGCAGGGCTCGGGCATGGCCGGCGGAGAGCACACCGGCGGCCACCCGGCGCTGCACGGCCGGTGGCAGCTTGAGCAACCGCAGCATGTTGGAGATCTGCGGGCGCGAACGCCCGATCCGGCCGGCGAGCTCGTCGTGGGTACAGCCGAAGTCCTCAAGCAGCTGGTCGTACGCGGCCGCCTCCTCCAAGGGGTTGAGCTGGGTCCGGTGCAGGTTCTCCATCAGCGCGTCACGGAGCATGACGTCGTCACCGGTGGACCGCACGATGGCCGGGATGGTGCCGAAGCCGGCCTCCCGGGCCGCCCTCCAGCGCCGTTCCCCCATGATCAGCTCGTAGCGCTCGCCACCCAGCGGGCGGACCACCACCGGCTGGAGCAGCCCCACCTCACGCAGCGAATGGACCAGCTCGGCGAGCGCCTCCTCGTCGAACACGGTCCGGGGTTGGCGCGGGTTCGGGCTGATGGCATCCAGTGGCAGCTCGGCGAAGTGCGCCCCCTCGACCGGCGACGGTGCCCCCGGCGTCCCGTCCACCGCTTCGGGCGCACCCGCGGTTCCGGTGGGTGTTGCTTCCGCAGGATCCGGTGGCGGCGCGGTGTCAGTCGCCGGTGGCGGCATGGTGGCGCGGCTCGGGATCAGGACGTCCACCGGCGACGGTCCGCCCGGCGCGTTGTCGGTCTTCCCCGGTGCGGCCGGGATGAGGGCGCCCAGGCCGCGTCCCAGGCCGCGTCGCCGATCGCTCATGCGGTCCCTCCGGCGGCCTGCTCCGGGCCTCTAGCGCTGCGCAGCGCCATCTCGCGGGCCGCTTCGAGGTACGACAGGGCGCCGGTCGATCCTGGGTCGTAGGTCATGACCGTCTGACCGTAGCTGGGCGCCTCGGAGATCCGTACCGATCGCGGGATGCTCGTCCGCAGGACGGTGGCGGCGAAGTGGGTGCGCACCTCGTCGGCGACCTGGGCGGCCAGGCGGGTGCGGGCGTCGTACATCGTCAGCAGAACCGTCGAGACGTGCAGGTCGGGGTTGAGGTGGGCCTTCACCAGCTCGATGTTGCGCACCAGCTGACCGACCCCCTCCAACGCGTAGTACTCCGACTGGATCGGGATGAGCACCTCCGGTGCGGCGACGAGCGCGTTAACGGTGAGCAGACCCAAGCTCGGCGGGCAGTCGATGAGTACGTAGTCCAGCCGGGTCTCGCGGTTCTCGCCGCACCAGGTCGCATAAGCCTGCAGGCTGCGCTGCAGGCGGGACTCGCGGGCGACCATGCTGACGAGCTCGATCTCCGCGCCGGCCAGGTCGATCGTCGCAGGCGCGCACCACAGCCCCGGAATCCCCTCGACGGACACCACCACCTCGTGCATCGGGCGGCCTTCCACCAGCACGTCGTAGACCGAGGGCACCTCGGCGTGGTGGATCACCCCGAGTGCCGTCGAGGCGTTGCCCTGCGGATCAAGGTCAAGCACCAGCACCTGAGCGCCCTGGAGCGCGAGCGCGGCTGCCATGTTGACCGTGGTGGTGGTCTTGCCGACGCCACCCTTCTGGTTGGCGACGGTGATCACCCGGGTCTGAGCCGGCGGCGGAAGCGGGTCCCCGACTCGACCCGCGAGGACCCGCACCGCAGTCTCCGCCGCGCGGGCGATCGGCGTGTCGTCCGGCTCGGGCGGTGTGTCGTCGTCGGGGCGCACCGCAAGGTCCTGCGCGGTCCGCACCACGGTGGGTACGCCGGTAACGCCGGCAGACGGCACGCCAGTCGCCCCGGACGTCGGCACAGCGGTCGGCACGCCGCTCGGCATATTCGGGAGGCCTGTCGGCACGTCCGGCATCAAATCCGCCGGTACGACCGGCGGCACATCCGCCACTGCTGCCCGGCCGCTACCCACCGCGGAATCGGCGCCTGATGTTTTACGTGGAACGTCCACCAGGGAGCCCGTTTCACGTGAAACGGGCTGCTGAAGTTGCCGGATGGCCGCCTCGAGCAACCGGCGGGCCGGCGGTAGCGCGTCAGCCGCTTCGGTTGCCTCCGACGAGTCGCCGGAAAGCGGTCGGCCGCCGACGTCGGGTCCGATGCTGGCGTCGGCAGCAGCCGAGGGCTCCGTCGCCGGGTCTAGCTCCGACACGCCGGGGCGGCTCGGCGGACTCGCAGACCGGGCA
>JACCUZ010000363.1 GCA_013698395.1 Sporichthyaceae bacterium | reverse complement strand
GCCTGGAAGGACCTCTGCCGCGGCCCGCACGTGCCCACCACCCGCCACATCCCTGCGTTCACGCTGACCCGCTCGGCCGCTGCCTACTGGCGGGGCTCGGAGAAGAACCCGCAGCTGCAGCGGATCTACGGCACCGCGTGGGAGTCGAAGGCTGCGCTCGAGGAGCACCTGCACCGGCTCGAGGAAGCGGAGAAGCGCGACCACCGCAAGCTCGGCGCCGAACTCGATCTCTTCTCGTTCCCCGAAGAGATCGGTTCCGGCCTCGCGGTCTTCCACCCGAAGGGCGGCACCATCCGCCGGGTGATGGAGGACTACTCACGCCAGCGGCACGAGCAGGCCGGCTACTCCTTCGTGAACACCCCGCACATCACCAAGGAGCAGCTCTTCCAGACCTCTGGGCACCTGCAGTGGTTCGCGGACGGCATGTACCCGCCCATGGAGCTCGATGGCGGGCGCTACTACCTCAAGCCGATGAACTGCCCGTTCCACATCCTGATCTACCGGTCGCGGGGCCGGTCCTACCGCGAGCTTCCGTTGCGGCTCTTCGAGTTCGGGACCGTCTACCGCTACGAGAAGTCCGGTGTCGTGCACGGCCTGACCCGGGTACGCGGCCTCACGATGGACGACGCGCACATCTTCGCCACCAAGGAGCAGATGGGTGCCGAGCTGAAGAGCCTGCTCGACTTCGTGCTCGGGCTGCTGCGCGACTACGGGCTCACCGACTTCTACCTCGAGCTCTCGACACGTGACGACACGAAGGAGAAGTTCGTCGGCCGCGACGAGGACTGGGCCGAGGCGACGGAGGCACTGCGCGTCGCCGCCGAGGAGTCCGGCCTGGATCTGGTGCCCGACCCCGGTGGTGCAGCGTTCTACGGTCCGAAGATCTCGGTGCAGGCCAAGGACGCCATCGGTCGTACGTGGCAGATGTCGACGATCCAGGTCGACTTCCAGATGCCGGCCCGCTTCGGCATGGAGTACCAGTCCGCCGACGGCACACGGCAGCGGCCGGTCATGATCCACCGGGCGCTGTTCGGCTCGATCGAGCGGTTCTTCGGCGTGCTGGTCGAGCACTACGCCGGCGCGTTCCCGCCCTGGCTGGCGCCCGTGCAGGTCGTCGGCATCCCGATCACCGACGAGCACGTGCCCTACCTGGGTGAGGTCGCGTCCCGGCTGCGCCAGCGGGGCATCCGCGTCGAGGTCGACACCTCCGACGACCGGATGCAGAAGAAGATCCGCACCGCGCAGCGCCAGAAGGTGCCGTTCATGCTGCTCGCGGGGGACGAGGACGTCGCCAAGGGAGGCGTGTCCTTCCGATACCGCAGCGGCGAGCAGAAGAACGGCGTCCCGGTCGACGAGGCTGTCGAGGAGATCGTGCGGGCCGTTGCCGACCGGGTGCAGGTGTGACCGTCCGAAGCGACCGGTTGGAGCGGATCTGGGCGCCGCACCGGCTGGCCTACGTCACCGGTGACGACGGGGGAGTGCAGGACGAGGGCTGCCCCTTCTGCCGCATCCCCGGGCTCGAGGACCGGACCGGGCTCGTGGTGGCACGCGGCGAGTCGATCTACGCTGTGCTGAACAAGCACCCCTACAACCCGGGCCACCTCATGGTCGTGCCCTACCGCCACGTCGCCGGCCTCGAGGACCTCGACGACGCCGAGACCCGGGGCCTGGCGGACTTCACCAGACGGGCCGTGCTGGCAGTACGGGCCGCCTCGTCGCCGCACGGCTTCAACGTGGGGCTCAACCTCGGCGGAGTCGCGGGCGGCTCACTGGCCGCGCACCTGCACCAGCACGTGGTGCCGCGCTGGGGCGGAGACGCCAACTTCATGACCGTCGTCGGCGAGACCAAGATCATGGCGCAGCTGCTCTCGGACACCCGGGACGCGCTGGCCGAGGCCTGGCCGGATGCCTGAGGGAACGGCGGGCCGGATGCCTGAGGGAACCGCTGGCCGGATGCCTGAGCGCACCTCGCCGGTGATGCTCTACGACGGGACGTGCGGGTTCTGCACCCGCGTCGCCGACACGGCTCGGGCGCGACTGCCGCATCGGGTTGTCTGGGAGGCGTACCAGAGCGTGGACCTCGGCACTTTCGGGGTCAGCGAGGCGGAAGCGGCCGCGTCGGTGCGCCTCGTGGAGCCGTCCGGCCGGATCGTCCACGGCAGCGCTGCCTTCGGCCGGCTGCTCGTGCTGTCTGGGGGGCCGTGGTCGGTGCCGGGACGGGTACTGCTCGCACCTCCGGTCGCACTGGTGGCCGAGGCGGTCTACCGGGTCGTGTCCGCGGTACGCCACAAGCTGCCCGGGCCGTGACCGCCGCCGGAGTCGTGGTCGCCGTCAGCGCCGGCTCCCGGCACGACTTCTCCAAACCGACCCGGTCCGGCGTACGACTGATCACAGGACTTGGGGTCGAGGGCGACGCGCACGCCGGGACCACCGTGCAGCACCGCTCGCGTATTCGCCGCGACCCGAATCAGCCCAACCTCCGGCAGGTGCACCTGATCCAGGCCGAGCTGCACGACGAGCTGACGGCTGCCGGGTTTGCCGTCGGCGCGGGCGACCTGGGCGAGAACGTCACCACCCGGGGCATCGACCTGCTCGGGCTCCCGACGGCAACGCTGTTGCGGTTGGGCGCCGAGGCTGTCGTCGAGGTGACCGGCTTGCGCAACCCGTGCATGCAGCTTGACCGACTCGAGCCAGGGCTCTTGACCGCGGTCCTCGACCGCGACGCCGACGGCGGTCTGGTACGCAGGGCCGGGGTGATGGCGGTGGTCGTGACCGGCGGAGAGGTCAGGCCGGGAGACGACGTGCGGATCGAGCTGCCGCCGCGCCCGCACCGGGTGCTGCAACCGGTCTAGGGCTGGCCGGAGGCCTGCTCCTGCTGCAGCTTGGTGGCCAGCTGGCCCGGCATCGGCTCGTGCCCGAGGTAGGTCCGGGAGAAGGTGCCGGTCCCGTGCGAGAGCGAGCGCAGATCGACGGCATAGCGGGTGATCTCGAGCTGGGGCACCTCCGCGCGGACCAGCGACCGACCGCTGCCGACCGGCTCGGTGCCCGTGACCCGCCCGCGCCGGGTCGACAGGTCGCTCATGACGGCTCCGACGTACTCATCCGAGACCATCACCGAGATCCGGTCCACCGGCTCCAGCATGTGCACCCGGGTCGCCTTCGCCGCCTCCTTGAGCGCCAACGCCCCCGCCGTCTGGAACGCCATGTCGGAGGAGTCGACCGAGTGCGACTTGCCGTCGAGCAAGGTCACCCGGATGTCCACGACGGGGTAGCCAGCAGCCACACCGCGCTCCATCTGCGTCCGTACGCCCTTCTCCACCGACGGGATGAACTGCCGCGGCACCGCACCACCGACGACCTTGTCCACGAACTCGAACCCCGAGCCGGGCTCGAGCGGCTCCACCTCGATGTCGCACACGGCGTACTGCCCGTGCCCGCCGGACTGCTTGACGTGCCGGCCGTGCCCGGCGGCCTTGTCGGCGAAGGTCTCGCGCAGCTGCACTCGCAGCGGGACCGACTCGACGTCGACCCCGTAGCGGTTCTTGAGCCGGTCCAGCAGCACGTCAAGGTGAGCCTCGCCCAAGCACCACAGCACGAGCTGGTGCGTCTCGGCGTTGTGCTCGAGGCGCAGGGTCGGGTCCTCGGCGACGAGCCGGCCGAGGCCTTGGGAGAGCTTGTCCTCGTCCGCCTTGGACTTGGCGACGACGGCCACGGGGAGCAGGGGCTCGGGCATCACCCACGGCTCCATCAGCAGTGGGTCGTCCTTGCTGGACAGCGTGTCACCCGTCTCCGCCCGGCTGAGCTTGGCGACCGCGCAGATGTCACCGGCGATGGCCTGCGGGACGAGGCGCTGGCTCTTGCCCAACGGCGAGGTCAGGGCCCCCACCTTCTCGTCCACGTCGTGGTCCTCATGGCCACGGTCGGTCCCGAAGAACTCGCTGACGTGCCCGGAGACGTGGACGGTCGAGTCCGGGCGGAGCGTCCCGGAGAAGACCCGGACCAGTGAGATGCGCCCGACGTACGGGTCGGTGGTCGTCTTGACCACCTCCGCGACGAGCGGGCCTGCCGGGTCGCACGCCAACGGCCCTCGCGGCTTGCCGTCGGGAGTCGTCACCGGCGGTACGTCGTGCTCGAGCGGCGAGGGGAAGCCCTGGGTCACGACCTCGAGCAGCTCGGCCGTGCCGAGACCGCTGGGCGAGGCGGCGGCGAGCACGGGGTAGAAGGAGCCGCGCGCGACGGCGGTCTCGAGATCGTCGATGAGGACCTTGAGGTCGATGTCCTCACCGCCGAGATAGCGCTCCATCAGCGTCTCGTCCTCGGACTCGGCGATGATGCCCTCGATCAGCGCATTGCGCGCGGTTTCGATGAGCGGCAGGTGCTCGGCGTCCGGGTCGCGCTCCACCCGGGTCCCGCCCGAGTAGTCGAACACCTTCTGCGACAGCAGCCCGATCAGGCCGGCAGCGGTCCCGTCGTCGGCGGCCATCGGCAGGTAGAGGGGGAGCACACCGTCGCCGAACACCCGCTGGCAGATCGCGACCGCCTCGTCGAAGTCGGCCCGGTCCTTGTCCAGCTTGGTGACGACGACGGCCCGCGGCATGCCGACCGCGGCGCACTCTTCCCAGAGCATGCGGGTCGACCCGTCCACGCCGTCGACCGCGGACACCACGAAGAGGGCGGCGTCGGCTGCCCGCAGCCCGGCGCGCAGGTCACCGACGAAGTCGGCGTACCCGGGAGTGTCCAAGAGGTTGACCTTGATGCCGGCGTGGGTCAGCGGCGCCAGGGACAGCGAGACGGACCGGTGCTGGCGGTGCTCTGCCTCGTCGAAGTCGCTGACCGTGGTCCCGTCCTCGACCCGGCCGGCGCGGGCGACGGTCCCGGTGGCGGCCAGCAGCGCCTCGACGAGCGTGGTCTTTCCCGCTCCGGAGTGGCCAACCAGCACGACGTTGCGCACGGAGCCCGGCTGGTCGGCCGCCGGTGCAGCTCCGGCGGCTCCGGCACCACTGCTCGTCTGGACCATCTCGGACCGCCTCCTCGCTCCTGCGAAGTGCCGAGCCTCTACCACGGTGTGCCCGGCACACAAGCCCCGTGCGACCCGCGGATGACTACGCTCCCCGGCATGCTCAACCGTTTCGCGCGGGCGCTGTTCACGCGGATCTTCACCCCGGCAGCGGCCTTCCTGGTGCGCCGCGGCGTGAGCCCGGACGTCGTGACGCTCCTCGGCACGCTCGGCGTGGTGGCCGGGGCGCTCGGGTTCTACCCCCGGGGTGAGTTCTTCTGGGGAACGGTGTTCATCACCTGCTTCGTGTTCTCCGACCTGGTCGACGGGACGATGGCGCGGATGAGCGAGCGGTCCAGCCGTTGGGGTGCCTGGCTGGACTCGACCCTGGACCGCGTGGGTGACGCGGCCGTCTTCGGGGGCATCGCCCTGTGGTACGCCGGTGCCGGCGACGACCTGCTTCTCGTCGCCCTGGCGGTGTACGGACTTGCGACCGGCGCGGTCGTCTCCTATGCCCGGGCCCGGGCCGAGGGGCTGGGCATGACCGCCGACGTCGGCATCACCGAGCGGGCCGACCGGCTGGTCATCGTGCTCGTCGCAACCGGGCTGCACGGCCTGGACGTGCCGTACGTCCAGGCCCTGGCCCTGTGGTACGTCGCGGTCGGCAGCACGGTCACCATCGCCCAGCGCACCCTGGCGGTGCGCCGCCAGGCCCTCGCCCCCGCCGCCACCCCGCTGCCCCCCGCCACTGCC